>JAQBZS010000236.1 GCA_027622115.1 Planctomycetota bacterium
CCGGCATCTACAAACGGTATTCGCGAGACGGCATCCATCGCGAAGACTCCAAGGATGCTCGCACGGCTCAGCGAGTTCGCGAATTCCTCGGCACCACGCCGGTGATGTTGCTCACCGCCACGCCGATCCAAAACAGCCTCGCCGAATTGTGGGGTCTGGTGCAGTTCGTCGAGCCCACTGGGACATTGCTCGGCAGTCTGGCCACGTTTCGCGAAGTCTTCGCCGAACCGGGATCGAACGACCGAGTGCTCGTGCCGTCGCAGGCGACCGAATTGCGGCGGCGGATCAACACCGTGTGTCAGCGGACCCTCCGGCGACAAGCTCAGGAGTTCCTGGAGAAGCCGTTCACGCGACGTCAGGCGATGTTGTTCAAGTACGAAATGAGCCGCGCCGAACGTCGACTGTATGACGACGTCACCAGCTATTTGATGGAACCAAAACTCTGTGCGTTTCGCGGCAATCAGCGGCGGCTGTTGTTGATCAGCTTTCACCGCTTGATGGCCTCGTCACACGCCGCGTTTTCGGCCGGGTTGAGCCGAGTCGCCGAGCGGCTCAAGAAAATGCTCGACGAGGACGGCAAGCCTCCGGCCTTTGACGACGCCATCACGCGTGAGATCGCCGACGAACTTGAGGACGAGGATTGGCTGACCGAAGACGAGGAACCGGACGAAGATCGACTCGACCCGGCAGACATTCAGGCGGAGTTGGAACGCGTCGAGGGTTTCATTCGCCGCGAGAAAGTGCTGCGCAGCGATGCCAAGGCGTTGCGAATGCTCGACGCGGTGCGGTTGGTGCAGGAACGCGGTCAAAGCGGAGCCGGCAGCGGCAAGGTGGTGATTTTCACGGAATCGCTGACGACACAGAAATACATCCGAGACCAACTCGTCGAGGGCTTGGGGCTGACGAAAGAAGACATCACGCTGTTCCGTGGTTCGAACGATTCGACACGAGCGAAGCAAGCCCTGCAGCGGTGGCGCGAGGAAATCGAAGTCGACAAACCGCGTGGCAATCGGCCCAGTCCGGAAGTCGCCGTGCGAATTGCGTTGGTGCATGAGTTCGAAACCCGCTCGCGAGTCTTCATCTCCACGGAAGCCGGTGCGAAGGGGCTCAACCTGCAATTCTGCGACACGCTGATCAACTACGACTTGCCGTGGAACCCGCAACGAATCGAGCAACGCATTGGTCGCTGCCATCGCTATAGCCAAACTCGCGATGTGACCGTCGTCAATTTTCTCGCGTCCGACAACGAAGCCCAGCGACTAATGATGGAGATCCTCACCGAGAAGCTCGACCTCTTCGGGCAGGTTCTCGACGCATCCGACGTGGTGCTGCATGAACCCAAATCGAACACGCCGGAATCGTTCGCCACGGCGATGGGCGCGGACTTTGAAACGCAGTTGCGACGGATTTACGAACGTGCGCGATCCCCTGAAGACCTGGCCGAGGAGCTTCGCAAGCTCTCTGAAGACATGAGCGATCAGCGTCGGCAATTCGAGGAAGCTCAGGCGCGGATGGAGGGTTTGATCGAGTCGCGATTCGACGACTCGGTGCGTTCGGTCTTCCGCAAGATCGCCGACGAATTGCCGTCGACGTTGGCGGAACTCGATTTGCAAATCGAAGCGGTGGTGTGCGGTTACATGGACGCGGTGGGAGCCAACTACAAGCGCACGACGAACAAGCGACTTGAACGCGTACTGTTGAAAGTCTCGCCCTGCGAACGGCTGGCGGTAGGTCTCGCCGAGGGCTTCACGGTGGGACTCGGCCCATCCCGCGGCATGGGAGACGCCGATCCACTGCACCTCGCGCATCCACTGGTGGTCGCGGCGGTCGAGGAATCGCGAGCGGCGACGGATCAACCCATCATTCGCGTGGCGTTCTCGACCGAGGGCTTGCCCAAGGCTGGGCGTTCGGGATTGGCGGCAATGGATCCCGAAACCGTCGAACAATTGCGGGCGCTCAACGGAAAACAAGGGCGACTGGTCGTGACGCGATTGACTTATCGCGGCTTTGAACCGGTCGAGCGATTGCTGTTCACGGCCGTGTTGGACGGAGCACTCGATCCCTTGGACGCGGACATCGCGCGGCAGTTGGTGGAACTTCCGATTCGCGATCTCGCCGAGTCCGAAGGGGTGGCGGCGATCGATGACGAGGATTTGGAAGACGCGGTCGACGAGGCCGTATTCCTCGATCAGTCTCAAAGCGCGGCACTTGAACAGCAGCGTTTCGAACGTTTGCTGGAACAAATCGAACGCTATGCCGACGACCAGTCGCTGGTGTTGAAACGGCGGTTGGCGGCCAACGAAGAGCAGCGCGAGGCCGCCGTGCAACGTCGTGATGCCGCCCTCGGAGCGGACGCTCGCACGAGCGCCGAGAAGCGGTTGATGACACTCGAAACGGAACAGGACGGGCTGGAACTTCGTCTGCGCAAACTCGAAGGCCGCGACGACGAAGAGTACCGGCGATGGAGCGAACGCGCTCACAAGCGGAGATACGTTGCCCCGGAGATCACTCGGATCCTCAACGTGGAGTTTGTGATCGAATGACGCCGAGCAAGGAAGACGAGATGGCCCTCAAGTTACTCCACACGGCCGACTGGCATCTGGGGTTGAAGTTCCCAGCCTTCGACGAAAGCGACCAGCTCAAGCTGACACGCGCCCGCATGGATGTCGTCGACCGAATCCTCGGCGAAGCTGAGTCGTACGGCGTGGATGCCGTGTTGTGTGCCGGCGATTTGTTCGACGATCCGTCTCCCGAACCCGAGTGGTGGCAGGGGCTGGCGGACCTGTTCGCGAAACGGAATTGGACCGAGCGGCCCGTGTTTCTGTTGCCGGGAAATCATGATCCAATCACGCCCAAATCGGTGTACCACGCCGATCATGCGTTTCGAAAGCTGCTGCCGAAGTGGGTGCATATCGTTGACCACAAGCCGTTCGAATTCGAACTCAACGAGGATGCGGTTCTGTATGCCGCACCGTGTACATCGCAGGCCGGCGACGAAGACCTCGCACTGAGCTTGCCGGAACGGACACCCGGCGATCAGCGGATTCGCATCGGTATGGTGCATGGCCAGACGTTCGACATGGAGGGCTATCAGACCAATTTCCCCATCGCGGAAGACGCTGCCATTCGCCGAGGCTTGGACTATTTGGCGCTCGGCGACACGCACGGTTATCGCGACGTCACACCGAACTCCAGCTCCCCGACGATCTACCCCGGCGCGCCCGAACCCACGAAGTTTCACGAACCGGATGCGGGCTCGATCGCCATCGTGTGTTTTCGCCGCAGCGGTCGGCGGGCGCTGGTCGCACGGCACAAGATCGGCCGGTTGAATTGGCGAGTGGAAGAATGTCGCAGTGTTGCCGCCGTTCGCAGACTGCGAGCCGAACCCGACATGGCCACCACGGTGCTCCGCCTGAAGTTGGACATGGCCGTGACGCTGAAGGAGTACGACGAAGTCGAAACGCTGCTGGACGAAATGAAAGGCACATCGGCTCAACACGGCAGCGTGGGCATGATGCAGATCGAGCGATCCAACTTTCATCATCAAGCCGCGAGTCTCGACGAATTCCCCGACGATCTTCCCGAGATCCTGAAGCAAACGATTGAACGGTTGAGCAACAACCAGGAAGACCCGGAAACGGCGCGGCAGGCGCTTTATCACTTGTACAAGTTGGTCAGGACGTAACGGGCGTCAATGCTGACGATCTCGGAATCGAGTGCCGTAACTGGCCTCTGAAACTTCGGGTCGGTTTGCGAGTCCGGTTCCACAAGTTCCGTGATATCGCGAGCCAATTGTGGAGATTTGATTTCTGTCTTGGGCTGTGACCTGTTGACGAAGGTCATGTTCAATCTGCTGGAGAATGCCATCAAGTACGCGGATTCGGATCCAGCAAAGTTCCGTATCGAAATCTCAGCCCGAGGGTTGCAGAATGGCTATTATGAGGTTTCATTCACCGATTCCGGGTGCGGCGTTTCTCCAGCACATGAAGAGAAGATTTTCGAAGTCGGCTATCGACATCCAGAAGTCATTGACATCCCAGGCGACGGGCTTGGGCTGGCGCGGGCCAGAAAATTCGTCGAGATGCATGCGGGAACGCTGAGATGCGTCGCGGCAGTCGATTCGAAATGAGGCTTCCGAAACAATTGGAAAATCACCCGCCCGTCCCCGCGCCTGACGTGTCAATTCCAGTCCGGAAGTAAAGTACGATGCGTATTCTGATGATTGATGACGAGGCCAGTGCCAGTCCCGACGAATTCGTCGCGGGAGGTCATATGGGCTACTACCAGCGTGCCCTGACGAGCCGGGATGACTGGTCACTTGATGTGGCTCAATCAGCGAGTGCCGCCCAACAGAAGATTCGCGAGGCGAATGCTCCCTACCATGTCATCATCCTCGACCTGTCAATGCCGTCTGGTGCCACAGGACGACAGCCGACCGGTTCGCCCGAATATAGCGGCGTTGGGGTTGGCAAGTGGATTGACGGTGATTGTCCTGATACCAAGGTCGTTGTGCTGACCAGCGTGACGGACATGGAGGTAATTAAGCAGGTCAGCGAACTGCGGGTTGTCAAAGCCGTCTTCTTCAAGCACACCTGTACGCCATTCATGTTGCGGGATGCACTGGAGAATCTGGTGAGTTAGACATGTCGAGGCCGTCGAACCAATACTGTCTGAGTTATCGGAAAACGCGAGTCCCAAGAACCGATGGATTCTGGCTGGCGATGCGTGTGAGCGAGTGCAGTAGCTTCGGCTTGTCGATATCGTGTCGTATGCACAATCGCTTTCCTGTATCGCCAAGTTTGCGAGAACTGCGTGCTCGCCGCCACAATCGACAAGCGAGATTGCCGCGAAAGCAACCATGACTATAGCAACCCTGACCATTCCTGAGCTGTGGAAACAATCGTCGAAGGTACGTGCCGGGTTTAGCGCGACCATGGGACGCAAGATCCTAGCATTGGAACCCTATTACCGCGAATTCACGACTCCTATCTCATCAATCATTGGCGAAACGTCCGTTACGGTCGGCGAGTTTCAACAGTCAAACGATTCGTATCTCGTTGCGGACCGCTTGGCACTCCTGACTGCCCAGGGAGTTGGCGAGACGCCAGAATCCGCATTGTCGCAATGGATGGAATCATTTGTTTGCGCTTTCGAGTCGGCGCTATTCCGACTTGCACAGGCCGATGCCTGGAATTCTGACCGGTGGTGGCCAAGAGTCGGATTCCAGCCAGTGAAACCGATGATCCGAACTTCCGTGACCGGCAAGCTGGTCAGCGCATCGGGACGGGGTGTTTTGTGGCTTGACCGGACGGAACCGGAGAGTCTCGCGAACGTGCGCGGTGATTTGAGTGGGTTGGATCACATCACTGAGGGCGACTGGTTTTCGCGACCCGGCACGACGCCGTCCTCACCAACGGCTTTTTCCTCAGCGATATCCGCCCGGAAGAAGACGGGTTCGATCCAGACAGCCTGACGCTTGCGGATGCTCTGAAGTTTGCCAAAAGCCTGAAAGAGGACGCCAACACCCGTCGACGTGCATAGACTTGAAGCGAGCCCGATCGATCCAGTATGCAGTTTGGATTACATTTGTGCTGTAGACTGCTGCGGGCGATGTGGGATTGCTCATGTGAGCAGTTCGACAGGCGATTCGGACGGTCGCGTCGAGCAGCAGCAGCCGGCAAAGACGCTTTAACCGAACTGGCCGCACTATGCTAAGATGCCATCTTCTGGACGTTGGACAAGGGTCCGCAAATCTGATCGAGCTGGCACCTAATCGATTTGTGATGATCGACGGCGGTCCAGGCGGGGAACCCGTCCCCATCAAAGCCATGCAGCTTGCGATCGACCGTGCCGGCACCGAATCGCAAACAGTCGGTCGTGCCGTAAGTGCATCTTCTGAGAAACCCGTTCCCACTGTCGAACTGGTTGTGATTTCTCACCTGCACATGGACCACGTCGGGGGAATCATTCGGCATCTGCGGAGTTGCTGGCGGCAGGTGCAGCAGTCCGATCGGAAAAGTAATCTTGTTGGATCCTCGGATCCACGAATTCTCAAAGTAGTGCTGGCAGATTCGCGCGACATCGAGCAGGTCTTCGTAGATGCGTTTCGGGAGAACACAGAGGGAAAGCCTCTTAACCTCATCTACGCAATCAAAGGGCTTGCCGAAGCTCAGCGTTCGCGCGGCGAGGACGTATCAATTGAGCTGGAGACGAACACGGCTCCAACCGAGTTGTTCGCGCGCCACAGCCTGACGACGCCCGAGACCGATGACGTTCCAGAACTGCACCTGTTGTACCCATCCAGGGATCAGCACGCCGACAGACACGGTTGCGGCACTGCCAACGATATCTCCGCGATTCTTCTACTGGATTATGCCGGACATCGAGTCGTGTTTCCGGGAGATGCCACATTGCCCGGATGGCGAGACTCGCTTGAGTCGGCTCCGGACATCCTCCGCGACATCAATCTGGTCGCAGTGCCACATCATGGAGGCCAGATTGCACCGCGTGAAAGGGATCCGGAAACAGCCCTGAAGACGCTGTATCAGCATCTGTTTTCCGGGAAGCCCGAGAAGCCGCGTTATGCATTCATCTCGGTCGGGACCGAAATGGGAGCGAAGTACGGACACCCTCGACAAGATGTCATCGACGCGTTGCGCTCCGCAAATGTGCATATTCTGTGTTCGCAGTTCACCAGACGGTGTCTCAAGGACGACGTCACTGATCCCGAGGCACTGGCCCGCGAGTTACACAAGGTCCGCGAATTCACGCTGCATGCCGGACACTCCGCAAAATCGCCACGCCACTATCCAGGCAAGTCAGAGGCCTTTCCCGGAGATGTCCGCAAGGGAAATGTCGGTTGCGCATCGACCGTGATTGCGGAGCTGAAACCGAATTGCGAATTCCAGGTTTTTCGACGTGACCGGCATATCGAGTGCCTGAATTCGCTGCATGCGTCACCGCTCGCGACCAGCTTTCTCTGCCGGACGTGAGAATTCGACCGTCGCACATCTGAGGTCGGTTTCTTGAGGTGCGAACAACTTCGGGAATCCGCCTGAACTCCCCGAGAACCGGCCTTCGAGCGGTTAAGTATCCTGTGTTTGCTGGCGTTCGCGCCGGCACAGGATGCCAATCAGCAGGCATCGTCGGTCTCCGCTCGATCAATCAAGTAGGCCGAAGGTATGGGGAAGGAGGTCTGCCCGCGAGTTGCATGGGCCTCTTCGGCCTACTTTCAGAAGTAATTCTTGCACGCGTTCTTAACGGCCTGCACGCGGGTCTAATGTGCTCCGCCCGTCCTTTCTTTTAGGGGCTGCGAACGATACACGGTGCTGCGTTACGTGGTTGCCCATGCATCCGTTTCCGACGGGCGACCGAGAATCCCGATCACGGAGTCCAGAATGCGTTTTGAAAACCGCCGACCCAACGAACTTCGCCCGTTGAAGATTCAACGCCACTTTACCGCATCGACGGCCGGCAGCGTGCTGATTCAAGCCGGTCGCACGACGGTGCTTTGCACGGCCTGTCTCGAAGTGGGCGTGCCGCCTTGGAAACGAGTGCCGGAAGGCGAGGAGCCGAGCGGTTGGGTCACCGCCGAATACAACATGTTGCCGGGCAGCACTTCGCCGCGCAAATCTCGCGACCGAAACAAAGTCGATGGACGAACCACCGAAATCCAGCGACTCATTGGACGCAGCATTCGTGCGTGCGTGGATTTCACCGCCTTGGGCGCGCGGACCATCACGATTGATTGCGACGTGCTCGAAGCCGATGGAGGAACTCGTACGCTCAGCATTACCGGCGGATTCATCGCGTTGTGCGACGCCCTCGCCGCCATTCGAGACAATTTGGGCGATCGACGCGTCATCACGGAAAGCGTGGCTGCCGTCAGTATCGGTGTGAAGCAAGGCGAACTGCTGCTGGATCTCGACTACCGCGAAGACAGTCGAGTCGACGTGGACATGAACGTTGTCATGACCGGCAGCGGCGAATTCATCGAGTTGCAAGGGACGGCCGAGGGCCAAACATTTGGTCGCGAGCTTTTGAACGGGCAGTTGGACTTGGCCGCGGAAGGCATCGCCCAACTCACCGCGTTCCAGCGAGAAGCACTCGGCGACAACTGGCCTCGCGGGCTGTCAGCAGAGTAAGCAACCTTGAAGCACCCGCTCTTTCAAAGTCCCAAACCTGCTTGAACCATTCCCAGCATGCGGCGATCCCCTGCACTTGGGGTCGCAATCGCAATTGCACCGTTCAAACAACGGAGTGCGACCTACTTTTGCATACCTGCGACAAAAAACTCATTCAGGTCTCAACTGGAAAACGTCGCTCACGTTTCAAGAGGGGAAGCTCATGCGTCGAACGAAAAAACGAAGTGGATTCACACTGGTTGAATTGGCGGTTGTGGTTGTGATTATCGGAGTTCTGGCGAGCTTCGGGATCCCGCGGATGCTCAAGAGCGTCGAACGATCGAAGGCTGCTGAAGCGTTCGGCTATATGACGGCTATTCGTGCCGCCCAAGAACGTTATCAGGCACAAAACGGGACTTACGCCACACTCATCACCGATCTCGACATCAGCATGTCCGCGCCGACGTACTTCAGCGTGGGCACCGTCGCGGCCGGGACCACTGCTTCTTTGGAAGATTCCTGGACGCTGACGCTGTCGAGAAATGGGGCGTCGTCCGGTTACGGTGCCTATACCGTGACATTTACCGAAGACGGCTACGACACCGCTGCGAGTACGATCGAAACCATGCCGGATATCAATCCACGGAAGATTTAGTAGTTGAACTTAACCGCTTCGCGGGCTGGCGCAGACTCTTAGGTGCTATATGAGTCCGCCAGCGACATCT
>JAQBZS010000237.1 GCA_027622115.1 Planctomycetota bacterium
CGACCGACCAACTGCGCGATGCCCGCGTGCAAATGTTGCTCTCGAATACGTACCACTTGGCGTTGCGGCCTGGAGCGGACGTCGTCGAGGAATTGGGCGGACTGCATCGGTTCATGGATTGGTCCGGCCCTATTCTCACGGACAGCGGCGGCTTCCAAGTCTTCAGCCTGGCACGGTTGACCAAACTCAGCGACGAGCAAGTCGTCTTCCGGTCGCATATCGATGGAAGTTTGCTGGAGTTGTCGCCCGAGCGAGCGACTCGGATTCAAGAGCAATTGGGCGCGGACTGCATCATGTGTCTCGACGAGTGTCCGCCGCACGACGTTCCGCTTCCACAATTGCGCGAAGCCGTGGATCGCACAACGCTGTGGGCCAAACGTTGCCGCGACGCACATCAACGCGACGATCAGGCGCTTTTCGGAATCGTCCAAGGGGCAACCGACCGTAAGCTGCGCGAGTATTCCGCCGAGTCGCTCATTCCGTTGGATTTCCCCGGCTATGCGGTGGGAGGACTGAGCGTCGGCGAAGAGCCCGCACGGATGTACGAGACCCTCGACTGGACGGTGCCGATGTTGCCGGATGATCGGCCCCGTTATCTGATGGGCGTCGGACGCCCCGAGGACTTGATCGAAGCGGTGTCTCGCGGAATCGATCTGTTTGATTGCGTAATGCCGACGCGGAACGGACGGAATTCGCTGGCATTTACGAGCACCGGGAAAGTGCGGCTGCGAAACTTGGTGCATCAACGCTCGGACGCGCCGCTCGACTCGGAATGCGATTGTGTGACATGCCGCAAGTTTTCCCGAGCCTACCTACGGCACCTATTCATCGCTGGCGAGATGCTGGGTCCGACGCTGCTGTCTTTGCACAACATCGCGTTCTATCAAAACTTGATGCGGGATCTGCGTGCAGCCATTCGCGACAACCGGCTCGTGGAGTTTCGCTCTGATCGCCGTGCTCGGTGGGTGGGTTGACCCTAAGATACTCGGCACTTTTGAATCGAGCCAGGGATTGAACCCTAACTCCTTACGCACTAACAAGTTGCGGCGACTCAATGAATCAATGGATCCCCCGTCTTCTGCTTTTGGCCGACGAGGCCGCTCAGGAACCCAGTCCGCTTTCGCCCCTGTTCCTGTTCGGCATTTTGGGTGTGCTTTTTTGGTTTGTGATCATTCGACCGCAGTCGCGTGAGAAGAAACGCCACGCGGAATTGCTGAACGAAATGAAAAAGAACGATCGAGTTGTTTCGATCGGCGGCATCATCGGCACGATCGCGGATCTCTCGGCGGACGGTCGCAGCGTGACTCTGAAAGTGGACGACAATACGCGGATCAAGATGCTGAGAAGTGCGATCCAAGGTCCATACCAACCCGTCGATAACGAACACGCGGGGAAGGACTAGCCACGGTTCCGATCAAACGTGGGAAAACCGGGGCGAGCGTCCAAGCGGCTAATTCACCCACTTTGCAAAGAGTTTTCAAGATGCGACACAACTTGTGTCCATTGAATTGAATGTATTCAACCAGCCGCCGCGACCCATTTCTCGGCAGCCATATCGATCAGAATTCGAACCACGGAAGTGACTGAGATGATGATGTCGCTTGGCGAACTGACAGTTCTGGGTGCCCTCGCTCAAAAGCCCGCAGCCAATGTCACCGGATGGCTGTTCTTAATGACTTTGGTCGGCATCGGGTTGTCGATTGTGCTGGGGAAGTTTCTGGCGAAAACGCTCAAATCCAAACAACACGCCACACGCATCAGCGTCGTGCTGACGACCGTCGTGTTCGCGATCATGCCGTTTGCCGCGCAATTCGTGCTGGCATCGGTCGAACAGAGCATGCATGCCGCCGAAGTCGAACAGTGGAAGAGCTACCAAGAACGAGAAGGTCTTCCGGCGTCGGCGATTCAAGAACTGCGGAAACACAATTCAGACCTGGAAATCCGGCGCTAATGCTGATGATTGCCGGCGATTCAGCGTCACAAGTCTTTGCAGAAACACGAGGTTGATCGCGACGAATTCGCTCGATTCACCGCCACATCCGGCTTCACCCACGAAGCCAATCGGTTGTTCGGCATGAAGCGATTCGCGTCCGACTCAAAGGGATTCAAGATGTCGTCATTCAATTCGCGGTTCATTCGCACGTGTGCAGCCATCGTCGTGTTGGGTTCCGGATTGCTGCTGACCGGTTGCGGACGGAACGATCCGATCGGCGAACTGCGGAGTCTCGGCTGCGAAATCAAGAAGGAAGGCTTCGACATCGCGTCGATTAACTTCCCGCCCCAAACGACCGACGAGGATCTCAAGAATCTGGTCGGTCGCAAGATGAAAAAGGTCGAGCAGATCGACCTGGCCAACACCAAAATCACGGATGAAGGTCTCAAGTACCTCTCCGGATTGAAGTCGTTGCAGATACTCAACCTTTCGCGGACGGACATCACGGACGCCGGGCTGAAGCAACTCACCGACCTGCCGCGACTTCGCAGCCTTTCGATCGGCGACACGAAAGTCACGGATGCATCCGTTGGAGCACTCAAGGGGCTTCCGAGCCTGCAATTGCTGGACGTGTCGCGCATGCCGGAACCGGTCGCACCGGATCCCCGCAGTTTGGGAGACGCCGTGCGGTTGGGCATCGATTTGGCCGGTGGTGCCAACATCGTCTTTCAAGTGGATCAAGCGAAGACCGAGAAGGAAATTACCGACGAGGTCATGAATCAGATGGTGGGCGCGATCATCAAACGCGTGAATCCGTCGGGTACCGAGGAAGTCACGGTGCGACGCGTTGGTTTTGACCGAGTCGAGATCATCATTCCGGGTGTCGATCAGCAACACACGCAGGCCGTGATCAACAAGGTCACGCGTTTGGGAAGCCTCGAATTCGCGATTCTCGCCAATAGCAACGACCATGAAGATTTCATCGCCGAAGCGACGAAGCTAACCGGAAAGAATACGGAAGTCCGTCGCGGCGGTCGGGTTGTCGCCGGTTGGCGGCAGGTGGGTGTTCGTGACGGCATTCCCCGCGATGTTTCGGACTATCCCGAATCGCGAGTCGTTTCCCGACCCGTTTCGGGTTCCGATGTTCCAGGCCTTCGTGAATTCCTGGTGGTCTTCGAGCCGCTTGAAAAACGCGTCACCGGTCGGTTTCTGGTTCGAACCTCGCCCGACAAAGATCAAAGCGGCGAACCGGTCGTGTCCTTTACTTTCAACGGCGAAGGGGGACGACGCTTCTTCAACTTGACCAGCCGGAATGCTCCGAGTGGCGAAGGATTCCATCGTCGGCTGGCGATTCTGTTGGACGAGCGCATTCAGTCGGCTCCGCGAGTCAACGAGCCGATCAGTAATCGTGGACAGATCTCGGGCGGTTTCACAATCGATGAAGTGAACGAGCTGGTGAATGTGCTCAACGCCGGAGCATTGGAAGTTCCGCTGAAGCCCACGCCGGTCCGACACTTGCAAGTCAGCCCGACGTTGGGTGCCGACGTCAAACGCAAAGGCATCTATGCGATCATCATCGCTTCGGTCGCCGTCGTCGGTTTCATGCTCGTCTATTACATGTTTGCCGGTTTGGTGGCGAACATGTGCCTCTGCCTCAACCTGTTGCTGGTCATGGGCACGATGACCTTCATCAATGCCACATTCACGTTGCCCGGCCTGGCGGGTCTCGTGCTGACGATCGGTATGGCGGTGGATGCCAACGTGCTGATCTTCGAGCGTATGCGAGAAGAACTCGCTCGCGGCTCCAGCATGCGGATGTCGATCCAGAACGGCTTTGCCCGTGCCTTTACGACGATCGTGGACGCAAACGTCACCACATTGCTGACCGCCGTTGTGCTGTACCTCATCGGCACCGATCAAGTTCGCGGCTTCGCGGTGACGCTGTTTATCGGCATCGTGATGAGCATGTTTACCGCCTTGTACTTCGGTCGGCTGTTGTTCGATCTTGCCGAACGCCATGGCATGATCAAAAACCTGAAGATGCTGAGCGTCGTCGGCAAGACGAATTGGCAGTTTGTCGCGAAGCAGCGTTTCGCGGCGATCGTGTCGAGTTTGGTGATTGCCGTTGGTCTCCTGGCCTTGGCAGTGCGTGGGTCCGCGTTGCTCGATATCGACTTCACCGGCGGCATGATGGTCACCATGAGCTTTGTGGAACCGGTGAAACAGGATGACGTGGAGCAGGGTCTGGAAACGGCGTTTAAGGATGACGGAGTGGCCGTTGAGAAGCTGACGTTCGAAGGTGATCCTGAAACCGACGAAGGCAGCGGTTTGCGGTTTCAAATGCGGACCACCCGGCGAGACGCGGATAACGACTTGGAAGGCTCGGAGTCGCGGGCGACGGTGACGTCACTGATCAACAGCGCCTTCGAAAACAGCAAGTTGAAGCTGCTGAAAGTCACGATGACTGCCGGAAGTCCACAGGCATTGAAGCTGCCCGATGACGATGACGAGTCAACCAAGAAAGACGAAGAAAATTCGGACGCAATTGCGGCGGGATTCGATCCTTCATTCGATGGTGGACACCAGGTCTTACTTTCGTTTCGGGCCGCTGATGCGGAAAACCGCACGTTGGACAAGCTCGCCATCCAAACAGCCCGCGACCTCTTCAGCGATTCCGTGCTGCGACTTCGTGGTGAGGACGGATCCGCCAAATACCAGGAAACCACATCGCTCTTTGAAATCGAGGGACCGGAAAAGGAAGCCACCGGTCGCTTCGAATCGATGACGCTCTTCGCCACCAAGGATATGCCCGTCGAAGATTTGTCGGCCGCGCTGGCAAGCATGCAAGCGGGAATGGCATCGAGTCCGCTGTTCGTCTCGGTGAACAGCTTCGACAGCCAAGTCGCCAACGAGATGAAGGTGTCTGCCGTGATGGCCATGTTGGCCAGCTTGCTGGCGATCGTCGCCTACATTTGGCTGCGATTCCAGCGGGTCACGTTCGGTTTGGCGGCAGTGGCGGCGTTGGTCCACGACGTGTTGGTCGTGCTGGGTTTGGTGGCATTGGCGTCTTGGTTCTGTGCCGCGACCGGCCTCGAAATCCTGGGTCTGGTCGAGTTCAAGATCAACTTGCCCATGATTGCGGCCTTCTTGACGATCGTCGGTTATTCGCTCAACGACACCATTGTGGTGTTCGACCGCATACGTGAAGTCCGCGGGAAGAATCCCAAGCTGACACCGGAAATGGTCGACACCAGTTTGAATCAAACGCTGTCACGAACGATTTTGACCTCGCTCACAACGTTCTTGGTTGTGGGCATCTTGTACGCGATCGGCGGCGAAGGCATTCATGGATTCGCATATTGCCTGGTCCTCGGCGTGATTGTGGGAACGTACAGTTCGATCTTCGTGGCCAGTCCGGTGCTGCTGTGGCTGATGAATCGCGAGTCGGACGTGTCGACACAGCGAAATCAAATGCTGGCCAAAGGAGCCGCCGCGACGATGTCCTGATGCTCTCGCCTTGTCCGACTGCAAGTCGATCGAAGTCGTCAACCAGTACACGACCTCCATCGTATTGCGGGGAGCGGCTCCGCGTTCGTGTGTATAGTACGGCAATCAAATTATATCGCACGGTTCCGACACCAATCGGACCAGATTTGCCGACACGCCTGTTCGAAAGATTCCGCAAAACGTTTGCCGTCGCACAACGGCGAGCCACTCATCTCTTGCCGGAGACCCCGACGCACGACAGCCAACCGTGCAAGGTCTTCGCAAAGTGACGAGGCGCGCTCGACGTAGTCCGCTGGAGTTGACGCAATCGCGGAATCTAGTCCGACATTCGAAAGGTGTGAAAGTGAATGCCGGCTAGCAAAAGTCTCGCCGCCAAGTGTGACAACCGGCACGCCCATCCACATTGCCTCGCAAGTAGTCAAGCCGCCCGAATATGGGAATGGGTCGAGGCCGATGTCGACATTGCGATACCACGCGAGATGCTCCGGATTTGGAGTGGCGTCCACAAACTGCAAGCGCTCGGCATCGATCCCTCGGTCCACGAATACACCCCGAATTCGAAGTGTGACTTGGCGGTCTGTCATGCCCCGAAATTTCAAGAGCAACCGCGAGTCGGGTATTCGCGATAGGATGTCGGCCCACAATACCAGCACATCGTCGTTCAGTTTCGACGGTTTATTGAACGAGCCAAAAGTCACGTAGCCGTTATCGATCGCCGGTAGCGTCGAGACGTCGGCGGCATAGGCGGGCGCTTCATAGCACACGTAGCCGTCGGGAAGCCGCAGGATCCGTTCGGGATAGCTGGAGTCACATTCCGGTGGAACGTGGAACCGGTCGGCGATCAGATAATCGAACGCCGAAACTCCTGTCGAACCGGCGTACCCCGTCCACGAAAGTTGGATCGGCGCCGGCTTGCGAGCGAACGCCAACAAGCGGTTTCCCTGAGTGTGCCCGGCCATGGCAATCAAGATGTCGATTCGGTCCGAGCGAATCTGTTGGCAAAGTTGTTCGTCATCAAGATCGATTGTCGAACGCCACTCCGGGACGGATGTCGAGATGCGGTGTGTCATGTCGTCCGGCGTTCTGACGTCGGAATAGCAGGTGAGATGAACCGCAGGACTTTGAAAGTGCTTCAGCGCTCGGACCAAGAAATAGCTGCAAGGATGCCGGGAGAAATTCGGAGAAACGAAACCGACTCGCAGCTTTCGATCGGGATCGGTGGTGTTGGTGTGAGGCCGCCATTCGGCCCCCAAGGGGACGGCGTGGCGTGCATTCCAAACGGCATGGGCTGCGTTCAATTCGCGATTTGTGATGCCCGGGCAATGTTGAAGGTAAAACAGAAAATTGCTGTGCGCCGAGATGGCGACCGGTGTGGAATCGGGCTTATCAAGCAGCGACGTCAATTCAACGACCGCTTTGCGAACTTCGCCGATTCCGACGTGCGCGCCGGCCAATTCAACGTGTGCCGCAATAAGGTCTGGGCTAATTTTGATGGCACGCTTGAGGCACGTGATCGCTTCGGCATACCGGCCTTGTTCTGCAAAGAGCTGCCCAAGTCCTTTCTGGATCAGAGCGGATTCCGGATCGAGTCGCTCGGCTTGTCGAAAATAAGCCTCGGATTCCGCATAGTGTTCTTGCAAGCGAAGTATATGGCCGAGATTCATATGAGCCTTCGACGAACGCGGGTCCATCTCCGCAGCCAATCCAAACGACTGCCGAGCTTCTTCCAGCAGGCCGCGAGCGAATTGAATGACGCCCAGATTCGTTCGTGTCGTTGCATCGTTGGGGATGATCCTCACCGCGGACTCGGCAGCAGCCAGTGATTCATCATTCCGGCCGAGGTGTTGTAAAGCGTCTGACAACGCACAATGCACGACCTCGTGGTTGGCGTCGGATTCAATCGCTGCGAAATAGTGTTCGACCGCCGCCTCGTAGTTTTCGGCATGGTGTTCAATGAGGCCCAGGTAGGCGCGTTGATCGGCGGGCGGGAGTGTTGCAGCAATCTTGTGGAAATAGGATTTCGCCGCGTCGATTTCGCCCACGTCGAGATGCGTCTGCAAGAAAAGTTTGTGCTCGGCGCTTGATAGCGGCGAGATTGCGGCAGCGGTTTCAAGTTGTCCCCGAGCGGCTTCGTACTGCTTCGTGTCATGGAGCAGAGCCGCTTTATTGATCTGCGGGTCGCGATAATTCGGTCGTAGCACGACTGCCTGTTCGTAATGTTCGATGGCCTCGTTCGGACATCCCGTGGCTGCCAGCACCAACCCTAAATTGCTGTGCAATTCCGGGATCGACGGGTCAACCTTTAGGCCGCGCTCAAAGTAGCCCTTGGCTGCTTCCCAATCGTGTTTTTGACGACAGATTTCGCCGAGATTGTTCAAGATCGTGACTGAGTCTGGGCTGATGCGAAGTGCGGATTCATAGTACGCTTGGGCCGGTTCAAACTCGGACAACTGCCCATGAACTAGCCCGAGTCCCCAAAGTGAATCCAGTTGATCCGGCTTCAATGCGATGGCTCGCTCCAGGGATTGCCGAGCGTCCGTCAGTCGGTTCAATTGCAGCAAGACCTGCCCATACAAACTCGCGAAATCTGCATCGGACGGAAACCGA
Organism: Planctomycetota bacterium; assembly: GCA_027622115.1. Taxonomy (GTDB): domain Bacteria; phylum Planctomycetota; class Planctomycetia; order Planctomycetales; family Planctomycetaceae; genus JAQBZS01. The sequence goes on from JAQBZS010000237.1 coordinate 8,048, forward strand.
TCTGCCAGTAACGCGAGCAACTCCGCCGCTTTGTTGAACATCTGCGCCGCAAGCATGGCGCGTGCGAGACTTTTCGAATAAGCAACCGCTTCCGGCCGAACTGCGACGGCCCTACCAAGCGCTGCCAGCGCGGGACCCCAGTTTTGTCTCTCAAAATAGATCAAGCCCAACAGATGCAAGGCGTCCGCATGGTTCGGCTCTTCGTTGATGATCTCGACATAGATCGCTTCGGCTTCGGCATGGCTGCCGGATTCGTGAAGTTGCACGGCACGGGCCAGCCTGTCATTGATGGTCATATCGACTCGATCATCTTTTCAAAATCGCGAACGAACTGGGTACCGCTGCACAAGGGAGACCGGTCCATCTGATTCCGCAGCGTCCGACGATATTGACCGATCGCCTGAGTGTCCTTCGCCAATTCAACCGCTCGCGCGACGTATGCTTCGTGCGTGTCGCAAATCAACTCGTTAAGCCCAACCGTCGAAAGATACGACAGCGAATGCCGACCGGCAAAAGTTTCGCCGGGGCATGTGATGACGGGCACGCCCATCCACAGAGCTTCGGCCGTTGTGATCCCGCCCGAAAACGGAAACGGATCCAGAGCAATGTCGATGCGGTGATAAGTCTCCAGGAATTCTCGATGCGGACAACCCGCCAACAATTCGACTCGGTTACGCGACACACCATGAGATTCGAAATCGTTCCAGATGCGATGTTGGATGGAAGGCGTGTTCAACCAGCGAAACCGCAGAATCAGTCGCGAGTCCGGCACCGATTTTAGAATGCGCGACCAT
>JAQBZS010000238.1 GCA_027622115.1 Planctomycetota bacterium
GGAGCGGGTTTCTTGCCGGAGCGAATAAATCCCGCCGAACCGGTGGTGGGCTGCGGGCGAGCCGGCACGGGTGCGTCGCCGTTGAGGCTGTGTTCGATGGCTTCTGAAATCTGAGTCAACTCGCTGACATCCTTCAGCCACGTGATTTTCGTGGTGGCCGCTCGTCGTTCGAGAGGCTCCGCACATTCTTCTTGCGTGACCATCACGATGGCCATTTTGGGCATGCGACTTTGGAGTTCGTCCAGCAATTGATCTTCCAGGTGGCCGCCGCGAGTCCGTTCAAAGTCGGCCACCAGTCCCACCGGTTTGTGCGACGCCAGGAGTTCTCGAGCTTCATCCACGGAGTCACAGGCGAGAAAGTCGAAACGATCTCGCAGCAATTCCGGCAAGTCGGACGCGTATCTCGGCTGTTGGCTCAAGATCGCAATCAGGGGTTTCGGCATGTGGAGTCCTTCGCGGTTGCATTCCCAGCGTGTGGGCTCGGTTGCTTCATCGAGCGGATCGAACGCAATGATTCGATCTATGTCCGTCGTTGTTCAAATGGAGTGCCGTTTCGTAAAGGAATGCGAACATGCCGCCGCAATGTCCTTGCTGGTCGCGAGTTAGCGGTTCAAGGCGCTCACAATTGCGAACAATCATCACGTTGTCGGCTTCACGGGTGTTGAGTTCTCGCCACGAACGAACCGTCGAACTGTTGCCGATTCGCCACTGTCGAAATCTTGCAGCACGTGCCGCGATCAGCTTTGAAATCACGGGACGTCACACGGTTGTCAAACTGCAAGGCGGTCTTGTCGCGACGAGTCCGTGAAGTCGAGAGACGAGTAAACAAATTCATTCTGCCGTTCCGCAGGCTTTACGAATTGCTATCCAATCAAGGCACGCATGCATCGGCAAGAAGAATCGGCACAATTGGTATGGATTTCGCAATCTCCCCACGTTCGCGCTCATACAATCGGCACAACCGGAACGATTGGCAGCCATGTCTATTTCGCCGCGAGCGAAAATGGCACGTTTCGTTTGTCACGTATATGGGTCGGTACCGAAGTTCCCGAATCGCAAAGAACTTCTCTGATGTCGATTTGCTGTTTTTGTTCTTCTCGCGGTCGAAGTCGAATCGATTAACCGCGTGCCGATCCGACTTCGCATTTCTTACCGGCCCAGGTAGTGGCCCCTTCATCGAAACCCTCTTCAAGCAAGACCGTCCGCACATTCCGTAGAATCCCTACAGCACTCACAACTTGTCGATTCGGCAAATGCGCCTTAATCGTGTGTATTTAACTCGTTCCGCGAAATTGCCGGCTCGAATGATGCCCGTTTGCAACACTAATGGTTAGTCTGGGGGAAATGGGCGTTGTGAATAGGTAGTAGCGGTAGGCATGGAGTGCCTCGGTGGAGCCGCGCGAGAGAGACGTTCGCCGGATTCGCCATTTGTACGAAAACATTCTTAACCGTGAGCTTTGAGAAGGCGGTCATATGCTGTTGAATCGGCTCTTCCAACAGATGCTCATGGGCGTTGCCAAGCGCCGAAAGAGACGTCGTGCACGAGCACGAGCATCCAAACGGCGGCAGCAGGGAGTCCTGCAAACCACCGTCAGTCTGTTGGCTGAGGGACTGGAAACTCGCTGTCTGTTGGCGGGGTTCTGGATTCCGGAAGGTCCCGGTCCGTCGGATAACGGACAAGTCGAAAACGTCTCGTCGGATGATTTCGTTGTCGGTGCGGTTCACACGGCACTCGCTCACCGGACGAATCCAGACATCCTTTACGTTGGTGGCACGAACGGCGGTGTCTGAAAGACGACGAATGCGACCGCAGCGAGTCCCGGCTGGACTGCGCTCACTGACGACCAAACGGCGCTGTCGATCGGAGCGATGACGTTCGATGTCGCCGACGGCACCAGCAACACGATTTGGGCTGGCAATGGGCGGTTCAGCTCATTCGCTCGGCGTGGCGGTGACCGCAACGGACTGCTCAAGTCCACTGACGGCGGGGCGAACTGGACGCGAATCGACGGCGGCGGAACGCTCGTCGGCAAGAACATCTCGGGCATCGCGGCCAACGGAAACAACGTCGTCGTGTCGGTGAATACGGCGGACAACTTCACGTTCGGGAACATCGGCATCTTCCGCAGTACGGACGGCGGGACTTCGTTTACTCAGATATCAACTGGGGACGGTACCGCAACAGGTCTGCCCCGTGGCGTGTCGTACGATCTAATTTTCGATCCGGCGAATCCGGACACGATGTACACGAGCATGATCTTCGCGGTCAGCGGTGGAGGCTCGAACGGCATCTACAAGACAACTGACGCCGGTGCTTCCTGGAGCAAGGTCAGTGACGCCACGATCGACGCGCTGCTGTCCGACAATACCAGCAACCTGGAGTTCGCTCATGGTGCCGCTGGAGTTGTCTTTGCTGCGGTCATCAACAATGGCAACCCCGATGGCTTCTTCCGGACGACCAATGCTGGTTCGTCATGGACTCAGCTGGAGACGCCCGTCACGAATGAGAACGGGACCGACGTCGGGTTGAATCCGAGAGGCATCAAAGGTCCCGGCCCAGATGACGGCGCGGCTCCGGAGGAAATCGCCGGCGGACAGGGCAACATTCACTTCTCGATTCTGGCTGCCCCCGTCAATCCAAACATCGTCTACGTCGGTGGCGACCGCCAGCCGCGTTCGAATGGCGACACCGGCTCGTTCCCAAACTCGATCGGCGGACGAACTTCACGGGACGGCTGTTTCGCGGTGACGCTTCGCAGCCGATGGGGAGCCAGTGGAAGCATCTGACACACTCGAATTCACTGGGCGCGACCGGCGGCGGAACGGCGAGCAACAGCGCGCCGCATGCAGACTCGCGCGAGATGGTGTTCGACGCGAATGGCAACATCATCGAAGTTGACGATGGCGGCGTTTATCGCCGGACGAGCCCGACCGACAACACCGGCGACTGGTTCTCGGTGATCGGAAATCTGCAGGTCACGGAGGCGCACGACGTCGCTTACGACACCAATGCCAACCGCATCGTGACCGGAAATCAGGACACCGGCACGACGTACCAGTCGTCAACCGGCGGCTTTGCATACACCAGCCTGTCAACCGCCGACGGCGGCGACGTCGCCGTTGATAACGTCAGCCTTGCCGGGAGCAATCAGAGTGTCGTTTATTCGAGCTTTCAGAATCTCGGCAACTTTACGAAGCGGACGTTCAATGCAACGGGAACAATTGTCGGTACTGTTTTTCCGGCCTTAACGGTCGACAGCGGCGCCGCGATTGTTCCGAAGTTCGTGACGCCGGTCATCGTCAACATGACGGATCCCAATGACCTGCTCTTCGTCACCGACAATGGACTGTACGAATCCGGCAATCAGGGCGAAAACGTCGCTCAGGTTCTGGCGAGCACAAATCTAACGAGCGTCAGCGCATCGTACGGCAGCGGCGGCAGTGCCGAGACGATTGTTGTGGGAGCGGCCAGCGGTGACGTCCTGTTTCGTCAGACGGTTGCCGGAGGGTTTACAACGACGAACACCGGCGGCGGCAGCATTCTCGACGTCCTTGGCGATCCGTCTGACTTTACTCAGGCCTTCGCGATCGACACGAATCAGGTTTTTCGAACTGCGAATACGGGTAGCAATTGGTCCGACATTACTGGCGATCTGACGTCGACGTTTGGCGTGAATAGCTTCTTCGCGCTGGAGTATATCGAGGGCACCGCTGGAACCGACGCTCTGCTGGTCGGCACCGAACGCGGGATGTACTACTCATTGACGAGTGCCCTGGGTACGTGGGCGCTTGTCGGCGCGAACCTGCCGAACGTGCTGGTTTACGACATCGTCTACGACGTTGTGGATGACCTGCTTGTCGCGGGGACGCTCGGACGCGGTGCCTGCACGTTTGCGGATGCGTCCGACGAACTCTTCGCGGTCCTCAATGAGACGTCGGTCGCACTCTCAGGAAATGATCTCGTCATCACGGACGTCAACGGCGGCACTTCGAACGACAATCTGACGATCTCGACGAACGGGACAATCGTCACAATGACTGACCCGAGCAATTTGCTGACGGTCTCCGGCATTACTGGCGCAACGGGTAACGGCACCAACACGGTGACCGTACCGCTCAGTTCGTTTACCGGTGGAATCGTGGTCAACACATTGGGCGGGAATGACACGCTGACCGTCGACCTGTCGCTCGGGAATTTCTCCAGGGCGATCTCGTACGCCGGTGGGACGCAGACGACGGGCGACTCGCTGGCGCTGACGGGCGGAGGGACATTCGCGTCGCTGCAAGTCGATCACACGGACCTGGATACCGGCATCATCAACATCACGGGCAACTCGCCAATCAGCTATGACGAGTTGGAGCCGATCCGGTCGACCATCACTGCGCAGTCGGTGACGCTGAACTTCAGCACGGCGAGCGAGACAATCACCGTGACCAGCGGCGGTGTCGGGAAAACGACGGTTGGCTCGACGGCGGGCGAGTCGGTGACGTTCAACAACCCCACGACGGGCCTGTTCATCAACGGCGGCAACACGGGCAACGACACGATCAACGTGCAGGGCGTCGGTTCGGGGTTTGCGGCCGCGGTCACCATCAACGGCGGCACGGGCACCGACAGCGTCACGTTTCAAACGACGGCCACGGACATCGGCGCGGGATCACTCGGCGTGACAGCGGAGACGATTACCGTCAGTGCGGCACTGGCCGCGAGTTCGGTCGGGCTGACCGCCACGGGAGCGATCGGGCTCAACGCGAACATTACGACCGGCAGCTTCAACGCGAACACTTCGGGCGGTGCGTTGACGATGAGCGACGGGGCTGTCGTTGATGTCGGGGGAGGAACGATCGACATCGACGCGAACGCGACCGTGACACTCGGGCGGTTGGTCACGACGAACAATACCGCGACTGCAATCGATGTCTTGACCGCCGGCAGCATTCTGGACGCGGGTGACTCGACAGGACTCGCAAACATCTCCGCGGTAAGCGGCACGGTCACGTTGACGGCTCCGTTCATCGGCACGGCGAATTCGATCGAGACGGCAACGGGTACGATGGTGATCAACACCCGCGACGCGAATCTCACCAACACCGGCAACCTGTCGCTGGACCAGAATGACAACAGCGGCATCGGTTTTGTCACGGTCAACAACACCGGCACGCTGACGCTGGAGAACGGCTGGGACGTGACGGGTGCCGCGCTCACATCGACGGGCGCCATCACGTTCAACAATGCTTGGCAGGCGCGAAATCAGGTCAGCACCATCACGTCAAGCGGTGGAGACATCAGTGTCAGTGCGGCGGCGACGGTAACGACGTTTGGTCAGAACATCACATTCACCGCCAACGACATTTCGATCGACGCGACGGCCGCGATCGACACGACGCCGAATGCTGTCGACGCAAATGCGTTCTTCGTGCCGAATTCGGGCCGCACGATCGACATCGGTGCGACCGGCGGCGGCGGACAATTCGTGCTCACGGACGCCGAACTTGATCGAGTCACGACCGGCAACGGGCGGATCGAAATCGGCAACGTGAACTCGGGCAACGTCGTGTTCACCAGCGCGGTCGACATGGCGAACAGCTCGACGTTGAAGGTCGTCACCGGCGGCACGATCAACGATACGGGCACAACGGATGTCTTCTCCGACACGAATCTCGCACTCAGCGCGGCATTGGGAATCGGGACATCGACCGCCTTCAATACGGCGACGTCGAATCCCTCCGCGACTGTCGCGGCGGGCGGCATCAATCTCCGCAACACGGGCGACATCGATCTCGAAAACTTGGTCGGCATCAACGGCGTCACCTCGACGGGCAGCAACGTCAACATCGTGGCGGCGAGCACCATCAACGTGAATGCTCCAGTGACAGCTACGGCGCGGGAACGATCACGCTCGATGCGACCACGAATGTCGTCGTGGATGCGGCGGTCACGTCGGCGAGTGGGGCCATCAATCTTCTCGCCGACAACGACATCACGTCGAACTCGGCGACCAACGGCACGATCACGACGACGAGCGGTGCGATCGTCTTGACGGCCGACGACGACGGCAACTCGGACGGCACGATTGATTACGACGCGGCGATTGCGATTGGCTCGACGGGGATCACCTTCAGCGTGGGTGACACGGCGACGGCGGGCGACATCAGCGGAGTCATCTCGGGGGCCGGTACCGTTGCCAAGGCCGGAACGGCGGCACTCACCTTCGCGAACGGCACGACGCACACTTACACCGGCCAGACCAGCGTCAACGCCGGGCGGCTGAACGTGAACGGCATCACCAACGTGGCGAGTGCGTTCGTGGTGGCCAACGGTGGAACATTGGGCGGAACGGGAACGGTCAACGGCACGGTGACATCGCAGAGTGGCGGAACGCTTGCACCGGGTACGAGTCCCGGAGTCCTCAACAGCGGCAACGTCGCTTGGAATTCCGGTTCCAGCTTCGACGTCGAATTGAACGGAACGACGGTCGGCACGCAGTATGATCAGCTCAATGTGACCGGCACGGTGACACTGGGCGGCGCGACGCTGAACGTCACGCGGGGCTTCACGCCGAGTCCCGGCGACACGTTCACGATCATCAACAACGATGACTCGGACGCGGTCACCGGCACGTTCAACGGGATCGCGGAAGGCGGCATCGTCACGGCCGGCGGACTTTCGTTCGTCGTGAGTTACGTCGGCGGCAGCGGCAACGATGTCGTGCTGACGGCGGACAACGTGCTGCCGGTCGTCAGTTCGATCGTTCGCGCCGATACGAATCCGACCAACGTCACGTTCAGCGAATCCGTGACGGGTGTCGGTACTGGCGACTTTGTTGTCGATCAGAGTGGCGTGACCGGCGCGAGTGTGACGGGCATCTCGGGCAGCGGTACGACGTACACGTTGACTGTCGGCACGGGTTCGAACGACGGCACGCTGTCAATCGATTTCGACGCGGATGCCGACGGCGGCGCGACCGATGCAGTCGGCAATGTCTCGACCGCCGACTTCACGGCCGGCGAGGCGTACACGATCGACAAGACGCCGCCGACGGTCGCATCGATTGTTCGCGCGGATGCGAATCCGACGAATGCGGCGAGCGTCAACTTCACGGTCACGTTCAGCGAATCGGTGACTGGTGCCGGAACGGGCGACTTCGTGGTCGACCAAAGCGGAGTGACCGGAGCCGCGATCACCGGCATCTCGGGCAGCGGCGCAACGTACACGGTGACGGTCGGCACGGGATTGAATGACGGGACGCTGAGCATCGACTTCGACGCGGACGCCGATGGCGGAGTGACCGACACCGCCACCAACGTCTCGACCGCCGACGACCGGCGCGGCGTACACAATCGACAAGACGCTGCCGACGGTGGCTTCGATCGTTCGCGCCGGAAGCGATCCCACGAACGCGACGAGCGTCGACTTCACCGTGACGTTCTTGGAATCGGTAGCGGGTGTCGGCACGGGCGACTTCATCATCGATCAGAGCGGCGTGACCGGCGCGAGCGTGACGGGCATCTCCGGCAGCGGCACCACATACACCGTCACGGTCAACAGCGGTTCGAACGACGGCACCTTGTCGATCGACTTCGACGCGGATGCCGCCGGCGGAGTGACCGACACCGCAGGCATTGTCTCGACCGCCGACTTCACGGCCGGTGCCGCGTATACGATCGACAAGACGGTCCCGACCGTGACGTCCATCGCGCGTTCCGGCGGCAATCCCACCAGCGCGGCCAGCGTCGATTTCACCGTCACGATCAGCGAGTCCGTCTCCGGCGTCGGCACGGGCGACTTCAGCATCGTGCAGGCCGGTGGAGTCAGCGGGGCGTCGATCACGGGCGTTTCGGGCAGCGGCACGACTTACACCGTCAGCGTGAACACCGGCAGCGGTAGCGGGACACTCGGACTGAATCTCGTCGATGACGACACGATCGTTGACGTGGCCACGAACGCACTCGGCGGCACCGGAACCGGCAACGGCAACTTCACCGGCGACGTCTACACGATCGACCGCACGCTGCCGTCGGTCACATCGATCAACCGCACGGACGGCAATCCGACCAACGCCGCCAGCGTCGACTTTACCGTCGTCTTCAGCGAATCGGTGAGCCTTGTCGATGCGACCGACTTCGCGCTGGCGGTCAGCGGTCTCACCGGCACGTCGATCACGAATGTCACGGGCAGCGGCACGACGTACACGGTCACGGTCGGCACGGGGAGCGGCGACGGCACGCTGGGACTGAACCTCGTGGACGACGACTCGATCATCGACACATCCAGCAATCCGCTCGGCGGGATCGGCACAGGCAACGGCAACTTCACCGGGCAGGTTTACACCGTCGACAAAACGCTGCCGACCGTCAGCTCGATCGTCCGTGCCAACGTCAACCCGACGAACGCCGCCAGCGTTGATTTCACCGTGACGTTCAGTGAGAGCGTCACCGGCGTGGGCACCGCGGACTTCGTCATCGATCAGAGTGGCGTGACCGGCGCGAGTGTGACCGGTATCTCGGGCAGCGGCACGACATACACGTTGACCGTCGGCACCGGCTCGAACGACGGCACTCTGAGTATCGACTTCGACGCGGATGCCGATGGGGGCGCGACCGATGGCGTCGGCAATGTCTCGACCGCTGACTTCACGACCGGCGAGGCGTACACGATCGACAAGACGCTGCCGACGGTCGCATCCATCGTCCGCGCGGGCGCAAATCCGACAAACGCGGGGAGCGTCGACTTCACGGTGACGTTCAGCGAATCGGTGACCGGCGTCGGCACCGGCGACTTTGTCGTCGATCAGAGCGGAGTGACTGGCGCGAGCGTGACGGGCATCTCG
>JAQBZS010000239.1 GCA_027622115.1 Planctomycetota bacterium
ATCATTTTTGCTTTCGGACAGCCTTGATTGAATTGCTCTCGACAAGGATTGTTTGATCTGTCTTGAGGTTGGCTGTTTGGCTCGGGCCAGGAAACGGCTGACTTCGGGTCTTTCTATCACGAGAAGAAAGCACTGGCACAGCCATGCCGTCCAGCATGTAGGCGCGCCTACTCATTCAACTGACGATTCAACGACGCGGATCAACTCAGCGAGTCAAGAACTTCTCCAAGGCGTTCATACCGGCGTTGAGCACATCCATGCTCGTGGCGAATGACAACCGGACGTAGCCCGGAGCCCCGAAGGCGTCTCCCGTCACCACGGCCACGTGCGCATCTTCCAGCAACACGGTGCAGAAATCGGACGCATTGTCGACCGTCTTGCCGTTGCCGAGCTTTCGGTTGAAGTGACTGCTGACATCGAAGAATGCATAGAACGCACCACCCGGTTCGGCGAAACTCAGGCCGGGGATGGCTCGCAAGCGGTCCAACACATACGTGCGTCGTTTGGCGAATTCCAAGCGCATCTCGTCAACGCATTCCTGCGGGCCGTTCAAGGCCGCCACTGCGGCGTACTGGCTGATGCTGCATGGGTTCGACGTCTCCTGGCTCTGCAAATTGCTCATGGCCTTTGTCAGTGCGACGGGAGCCATCGTCCAGCCAATTCGCCAGCCCGTCATCGCGTAGGCTTTGCTCACGCCGCTGACGATGATCGTCCGAGCGGCCACGTCGTCACCGAATGTCGAGAAGCTTCGGAACGTCGATCCTTCATAAATCAGTTTCTCGTAAATCTCGTCGGACAACACCAAGACGTCTTTCTCGACGGCAACTTGGGCCAGCGATTCCAGTCCTTCGACCGTGTACGCCGCGCCTGTTGGGTTGCAGGGATTGTTCAGCATCAACAACCGAGTCTTATCCGTGATGGCGGCTCGAAATTCGTCAGCGTTCAGCCGAAAGCCGCTTGCTTGCGTGGTGGGCACGATGACAGCGGTCGCTCCGGTCAATTCCACCAACTCGCTGTAGCTGACCCAATAAGGCGCGGGAATGATCACTTCGTCACCGGGATCGAGTAGCGCCGTTAGCACGTTGTGCAGCGAATGCTTGGCCCCGTTCGACACGGCGATTTGGTCCGGCGTGTACCGGAAGCCGTGGTCTCGTTCATAGGCGTTGCAAATCGCGGACTTGAGTTCCGGGATGCCCGTGGCCGCGGTGTAGTGCGTGTGGCCGGCCTTGATGGCGGAACGAGCCGCTTCGCAGATGTGTTCCGGAGTGATGAAGTCCGGCTCGCCCAACGTGAATTCGTGGACGTGTACGCCACTGTTTTTCAATTCCTTGGCCTTGGCGGCAGCGGCCATCGTGGCCGACGGATTGATTCTCTGGACAACTTTCGAAAGCTTCATGCGGGCACCGGGAATGAGATTGAAGATTTGCGATTTGCGGTTCGATTCGTGAATCGGAAATTGATCGGTGTCGCTTGGGAATTTCAAGCCTGTTTGTTGGTTGAGTCCAAATTCCGCACGATTCACAGAGAATTCGGCAGAACCGGCGGATTCCACTGATGTGCGGTTCGTGTCAACCCGATAACTCGGTGTAAATCGAATATTCGCCAACAAATTCCCAGACTGCTCAAATTGACACGCAACCGTTGGACGACTTGGACGACACTTACGTCGATCCCGCACGACGACCGGTGCGGTACTTACGTGATGCCGGAAATCAGCAACACGTTACACAGCAAGGATTTCTGCTTGACCGGGTTTTCCAAAGCCAATATAAGCTGGCCCAATGGATTCAACCTAAGTGGACCATAGCTGTGATCGACGTTCAGCCCAATGTTCATGCAACCCGACGACAACCTGGCTAAATGTTTAGACCAGGCGTAAAGCTGAATGCTGACTATTCGCCTCAGTGGGTGCCCATGCGAAATAGTCGAAGCCAACCCGGGTACCCATCACAGGAGCCAACGGATATGGCAACACGATCCACGAAGACCACGAAAGCGTCCGCAGCGAAGCCCAGCACGGCCAAGTCGACCGCCGCCAAATCGACGGCGACCAAATCGACGAAGGCCAAAACCGGTGCTGCGAAGTCGACCGCCACGAAGGCGATCACCACCAAGGCCGGCACAACGAAGGCAACCGCCACGAAGTCCACCAAGGCCAAGACGAGCGCCGCCAAGAGCACGCCCGCCAAATCGACAAAAGCCAAGACGAGCACGGCGAAGACCAAGGCCGCCGCGTCCACCAAGGCCATCGCGACAAAGTCGACAAAAGCCAAGACGAGCCCCGCCAAGACCACGAAGGCCGCTGCCGCGAAGTCGACCAAAGCGAAAACCGCCACGACCAAGACCATCGCGAAGTCGACCAAGGCCAAGACTGGAACCGCGAAAGCGTCCACAGCGAAGACGACCGCCGCGAAATCCACGAAAGCCAAGACCAGCACCGCCCAAACAGGCACCGCGAAAACCGGAACCGCAAAGCCGCGCACTCGCAAATCCACCAAGAAGTAATTCGATCGTTCGCGATCAAGACGCGATTCGGAAACCGGCCCAGCGGCAGCTCGGTCGGTTTTTTAATGCGCGAATAACTCGCGACTCTCGAACCATTGCCCATGAATTGGAAACCTGCTTGCGTTATCCTCGATCGAAGTTGCCAACGTTTCTTTCGGGGCATGGCAGTAGGGCCAATTGTCGAATCGTGGAGTTGTCCGCATGAGTTGCATCTTGCTAGTCGATGACACACGCATGGAACGCGAACTGATGGCCGGGTTGCTGCAAGACGGCATCCCTCATCCGATCGAACAGGCCGAAAACGGTGAACAGGCTCTGGAAATCATGCGAAACCAGCCTGTTGAAATCGTGGTGACGGATCTGAACATGCCGAATCTGGACGGCTTGGAATTGATCAAGATCGCCAAACGCGAATTCCCCCTGATTCCGATCGTTTTAGCAACGTCGTACGGCAGCGAGGAAATCGCCGTCGAAGCTTTGCAAACCGGTGCGGCCAGCTACATCCCCAAGCGTCGCCTGAATCCGTTGCTGAAGGAAACCGTTCTCGGATTGTTGCGCACTTTGGAAGAGGAAAAGATCGAAGCTCGCGTGTTGATGCGGATGACCGAGTATCGCAGCGTGTTTGTACTGGAAAACGATCTACCCACAATCATCGCGCTGGTCAAATACTTCCGCGAAGGCATGCGCGGGTTGCAGCTCTGCGATCGAATGGATCGCATTCGCGTATGCACGGCTTTGGAAGAAGCGCTACTCAACGCCTTCTATCACGGCAACTTGGAATTGAGTTCGAAGCTGAAGGAATCCGGAGACCAGACGTTTCAGCAACTTGCCGCCCAACGCTGCGGCGAAAGCCCCTATCGTGACCGGCGAATTCACGTTGAAGCGGAATTGGATGGAGCCGCGGTACGATTCACGGTCCGCGACGAGGGAGCCGGTTTCGACGTCGCCTCGATCCCGGACCCTCGCGATCCCGAACACCTCAAATCCATGAGTGGCCGAGGCTTGCTGCTGATGAATTCGTTCATGGACCAAGTTGCGTTCAACCAGACCGGGAACGAGGTCACGCTGCATCGGAAGCATTAGAAGTGACGAGAATATGAAACCAATTGCGAGGGCTGGTGATGGGACGCTTTGAAGCTCAATTGTTTTGCGTGCTTGTACTTGCTTGCGCGGGATGTGGGGAAAGCCAACGATCAGAATTCCAAGCAGAATCCACCGAATCCAAATCCCAATCGAAGTCGAAATCCGCGTTGGAGAGTACCTCCAACCCAGTCGTTCCACCTGAATTTCAAGGTGAAACTAATCTGGAATTGCTGCGCAGAGCAGTCCATGAAAGTAAGCATATCGCAGACGCGTCTGCAACCGCGTATGCACTCGCGGTAATCTCTGGGCAGTACGGATTGGCTGAAGAGTTTCAAGAAGGATTAGTTTTACTTGAAACCGCCGAAAGAAAAATCGCAACGATCAGTGACCCCTCAGTGCAAGCGACAATCTACGCAGAGATTGCACGGTCGAGAGCGTGTTGCGGGGTTTCAGAAAAGGAATTGGGATCGGCATTTCACAAGGCCTTTGAAGCCGTAGAGAGGATATCCAAGTCCGATGATGATGAATGGAAAATGAGAACCGCTCTTGAGGCAATTGCCATCGCACAAGCTGTCAGTGTAGGTCTTGAGACCGCCATCGAAACCGTCCGAACTCAAAAGGCCGACGACCGTCAATGGACTATTCACAAAATCGCACTTGAGCTTGCTAGAATCAAGGGGATTGTCGAAGCCAGAAAAGCACTCCAACTGATCGCTCGCAAATCCGATGAAGGGTTTGATCTCCACAGTCAAACATTGGAAGAGATCTCCCAAATTCTGGCAGAGCGTCACCAACTTGCCGGAGCTCTCGAATTGATCTCTGGTCCTTCCTCAAGTGCGCAGATCGTTCGGTGGCACCAAGCAATCGTCTCTGCTGCACGTGCTGGCGATTTTTCCGAAGCGATGACTGCAACGGCAAAACTCGCAGGAACTTTTTCTGAGTTTTCGACCTATTCAGCGATTGCGGCAGTCGCGATCGACCATGGCAATCGTAAAGTTGCCGCAGATGCAATGAACCGGGCGCTCCAGCTAGTAAATGTCTCAAGGTCTCGCGGCGACAACGCCATTTCAAACCTTGCCAGAGTTCAAATGACTCTGTCTGGAGTTAGACATTCTGTTCAGTTGGTAATTGATCGCGGATCCTCTTCTGGCGAGAAATCCGATGCTCTTTTTCAAATCGCCAAAGCCCAATACACAAGCGGAAACAGGAGCGAAGCCAAAGCGATCGCTCAGCATGCTCTCGCTGAATACAACAAGCAGGAACATCCAGTTTTTACGCCTGTTGGCGAAGTCCAAAACTTACTGAATCTGGCAATGGTACTACATGAGGTTGGGGACGTGGCGAACTCGAAGTCGTTTCTTGAAATCGCAAAATCGCGAATAAATGTCGTTGAAGAATTCGCCGAAAAACCGATCCGACACGTCGGAATAGCGGCCATCCAAATTCGGCTGGGCAATCGCGAAGAGGCAAGAAAGACGATGGAAAAGGCGATCGAGTTAGCAGCCTTGATTCCCGAGCCGTACCCAATGCAGACGGCGATCGAAGAAATAGCCGTATTGGCGGCGGAGTCAGGTAACTTCGATTCAGCGAAAGCGGTTTTGGCCAAAGTCGCTGACCCACTCGAACGTAATTCCGCGATCGTAAACGTGGCACGGAGACTGTCCGAAACAGACCATCTCGAGGCGGCGGTCGGGATTGTGGCTTTGTTACCGTCCGACATATGGATAGTAGACGTCTTTATGGAATTGCTCGGCAAGCCAGCTCGCATTGCGGGAAAGAAAAGTCTGGCTGAGTCTTACAATTGGGCAATCAAGTTCGAATCCCCAATGGCAAGGCTAGTGGCGTGTCTACTCGTGTTTGCGGAACGCAATCAGCCAACTCACAAGAAGCGGTGATCCGCAAAGGTTTGCGGTAGTCGACCAATCGAATTTCAACACGCTCTTGACGCCATTTGATGAATGCTCTGATGTCCGCCATGATCGCCGTATTGCTCGCTTATCTCTGCGGATCGATCCCATTCGGCCTGCTGACGGCGCGAATGGCAAAAGGCATCGATATCCGCGAACACGGCAGCGGCAACATCGGAGCGACCAATGTCGCTCGGGTCGTTGGGAAGAAATGGGGCGCGTTCGTGCTGGCGTTGGATGCACTCAAGGGACTGCTGCCAACGTTGCTGCTGCCGATGTTGCTTCTCGATCCGGCGTCGGACAACGCGCAACATATTCGCGTCGCCTGCGGCATCACGACGGTCGTGGGCCACATGTTTCCGTGTTGGCTGCGGTTTCGCGGCGGAAAGGGCGTGGCGACGGCGCTCGGCGTGATCATCGTGCTGGGCTGGCAGGCGACCATCGCGGCGGCCGGTTTGTTCCTGGTGGTCTTCGTGCTGACTCGATACGTGGCCGTCGCTTCGATTGTTGCATCGTTGACGTACTCGGCCGTGCAATTCTGGATGATTTCGCCCAACCCATTTTCGAGTGACAATTGGAGTCAGGCCGCGTTCAGCATCCTGATTCCCGTATTGATCATCATCCGACACCACACCAACATCGCCCGCTTGCTCAAAGGTGAAGAGAGCAAGATGACGTTTGGGTCGGACAAAGCGGCAACGGAATGAAACTGCTCGTCGAACCAATCTGGCCGTGGTTTCAAACCGTCGCGACGATCGTGGCGATGTTCGTGGTCGTCGTGACCACCTATCCACGCCGTACGCGACACCTCAACGCCGGTAAACGCCGCTGGCTGCTGTCGCTGCGGTTGCTGGCTGCGTTGGCACTCGCGCTGGCCATGCTGCGACCCACCATTCAACAAACCGCCACAGATCGGACGACCGCCGTCCTGTTGGTGTTGGGCGACGGCAGCCGCAGCATGACCGTCCAAGACGGACCCAACGGGATCAGCCGCCGAGAAGCGATGCGGCAAGTTTGGCAACGCTGCCGAGATCGATTCGGCGAATTGGACAACGAAGTCGACGTGCGGCTGTACGACTTTGACGAGGAACTGCGGGGTGTCGATGAATTTACGGTCGCGGCCGACGGTCGGCAAACCGCGATCGGTCACGTGCTGGATCGCCTGTTGCGGGAATCGCGGGGCGAACGCATTCTCGCCGCGTTTCTGCTGAGCGACGGTGCCCAACGAGCCGCGTCTCCGCGAGACATCGATCCGCGAGCCGTCGCGCAACGCTTCGGCACCGCGCGACTTCCCGTCTATACCGCTGGCTTTGGAGGCGCCGGGATGGAAGGATCGGCCTTGGACTTGTCGGTTGATGAAATCCTCGCGGCACCGATGGCTTTCGAAAAAAAAGTCGTGCCGGTTGAGGCTCGCGTCCGAGTGCTCGGCCCGGCGGGAACTCGGTTGACGGTCCGCTTGCTCGTCGAGGATCGCACGGGCAAGAAACCCGGCGAAGCGGGCGAGATGAAGGTTCCGCCCGCCACGCGGAACAGCAAGTCGGTCGTCGAATTGGTGACCACCGAAGCGGACGAAGTGCTCCGCGTGCCGCTGGGCTACGTCCCGTTGCGTTCCGGCGAAGTCAAGATCGCCGTCGAAGCGGTGCCTGTCGATGGCGAACTGAAAAAGAACAACAACCAACGAGCCACCATCATCACCATCCGCGCCGGCGGCCTACGAGTCGCGTACTTCGACCGCTTGCGCGAAGACGTGCGTTTCATCAGCATGGTCAACACGTCGGAAAACATTCAGTTGGATTTCATCGCCATTCACGGCGGCAAATTTGCGCATCTGAATCGCATCGACGCGTCGTTGTTCGAACCGGACACGTACGACGTCTACATCATTGGCGACGTGTCCGCAGCATCGATCGGCGAACCGAACTTGCGGTTGATGGCGGAACGCGTCGCGGCGGGCTCGGGCTTGCTGATGACGGGTGGCTACTTCAACTACTCCGCCGGCGGCTACGCCCGATCGCCGATCTCTTCGCTGCTGCCGGTTGAACTGGATGCGTCCCGCAGCAGCACCGAGATCAACCCCGCCCTGCATGTGGGCGAACCCGTGCAAATGCTGCCCACGGCAACCGGACTGTCGCATTACGTGATGAAGTTGGAACTTCTGGGTGACGCCGCCAAAAACGAAGCGCGTTGGCGAACCCTCCCGCCGCTCCTGCGAGCCAACCGTCTGCGTCCCAAGCAGGCGGGCTTGGTGCAAACGCTCGCGATCGGGGAAGTGGTCGGCAGCGGCGAAAGCATTCCCCTGTTGCTGGCCCATCAAGTCGGCCCCGCCAGAATCATGGCGTTCGCCGGCGACACAACTTGGCGCTGGGGCCGCCCCAAGCAAGGCGACTTCGGGGCACTCAGCCGATTCTGGCGTCAGATGATCCTGTGGCTGGCGCATCAAGAAAACAACCAAGACCAAGCCGTGTGGGTCGAAACCGATCGGCGAAACATGTCGCCGAATGATGCGGCACAACTGACGTTCGGAGCCCGTGACGCCCAAAAGCAGTCAATCCAGGAAGCCACATTCACCGTCAAAGTGATCGATCCCGACGGAGAATCCAGCGCCGTGCAGCCCCGTAAAACGGACACCGGCAACGAGTCCGATTTCCGCAACTCGGTCAAACCGGGCGACTACTGGGTCCGCGTCGAAGCGAGAACCGGCGCAGACATGCTGGGTGAAGCCTGGACGAGATTCATCGTCGACAGCCGCGACATGGAACTCGACAACCCCGCCGCCGATCTGACGCTGTTAAGAGACATCGCCAAACTCAGCGGCGGCCGGTCACTGACTCCCGAGCAACTGGTGGAACAGGTGGAACAATGGGCCAAGGATCGCTTTCCCAGCCTGGAAGTCGAACGCATCGAAACGACGACGCTGTGGGACAACTGGTGGTTCCTGATCGCATTCGTCGGACTAATGACCGCCGAGTGGACGATCAGAAAACGCGCGGGCTTGGTTTGATTCGCGTTTCACGTAAGACCCGGAACACGAGATTTGAAGCACAGAGGAACAGAGGTCTTGGCCCAACTGCTGGCCAGAACCAAACATGTTACTCGGAGGGTTTTGAACAGGAGACAACCGAGGAAACGGAGCAACGAAACTTCGTTTCCTCTGTTGTCTCCTGTTATGCATTACAGAGATCGCCAACAGCGGCGGGGTGGCACGGGCGAATGATGGTGTGCCACTGGCTTTGCCAGTGCTTCCTCGGGTTCACGTTGCCCTTGCCATTTAACGCGGATTTCCGCAGCCCCTAAACCGATGACAATTTCCGGCAGCGAAATCGCTAGATCCAGGGG
>JAQBZS010000240.1 GCA_027622115.1 Planctomycetota bacterium
ATGCTGGAAGACACGCTGGTCGTATCTGCCGGCGAGTTCGGGCGGACTCCCAAGATCAACGGCAATAACGGCCGAGACCACTGGCCACAGGCTCAAAGCATCCTGTTTGCCGGCGGTGGATTTCGCCACGGGCAGGTGATCGGCAGCACGAATTCAAAAGCCGAATACCCGACGTCTCGCAAAGTGGGTGTGAACGATTTTTGTTCGATCATTTACCACGGTCTGGGGCTTCGCAACGACGATTCGATCATCGATCAGTCTGGTCGCCCGATGCACCTGTTGACCGGCGGGATCGTCCCGCGCGAAATGCTCTAGATCAAAGCACGATATGAATCATGGCGAAGAAAACGGTGGATCTGCTGTTTGATGAGCAGCAATTGACGGTCGAAGATGTTGCCGAGAAATCGGGTCTGGACGCGAAACGGGTCGAGGCGATTGCCACGGGACGTTGGACACCGAGCCCCACCGAACGATCACGTATGGCGGCAGCGCTCGGGGTGACGACGGACGCAATCAGTTGGGGCCACACTATGGACCCGCGAAACATTCGGTATCGCCAGTACGGCCTGAAAGAGGACTTTCAGCATCCGCAACAGTCGTGATCGCTGCGGAGATTATTCCGGCACGCTCAGTGGCGAGACAACGTCTTTGAGCGTGACCTTCGTCGGCGATCGCATCGAGTTGCGGATCGATCTGCGGCGGCCTTCCACGTACACGCGGGCCGTCAGATTCAACAATTGCTCCTGCCGCCCCTTCAACACACCGTCGATCTTGCCCACGATCCGCTCGACCCAGCCCGGTTGACGCTCCATGGCCGAGGACATCATCTGCGCGAACAAGCTGACTTCCCGAAAGTTTCGGTCGAGGATCATGTTGCTCAGCGGGGAAACGATCTTGGCGGCGGTCGTGACCGTGTTTGAGTCGAAGCTGACGAACATATCCAGGTGATGCGTCACCAGCGGCTCGTCGTTCCGGCCCTTGTTGAATTCGGCCTTGAGATACAACAACGCGGTGGCTCGGACCGGCTTCAGGAGCAACGCGCTGCGATACTCGCCCGAGCACACAATCATGCCGCTGTCGTCGGCTCGATGAAGTACCTCCACCAAACCGACCGTGCCGTCTTTGGTATCCGCTTCGTAATTCTCGGGTCCGGTCTGCCACATTTCGAACTTCGAAATTTGCATCGCGCGCCAAATGCTGACGGCAGTATCGGGATGCTGCATGAAGAAGCGATAGACGTCCGCGTTGGCATCCAAGCGAATCACCGGCAACCGACGAAACATGCAGATGTTCGTCAGCACGTTGTCGGCTCGGGCTCGCTGCTTTGCGTCCAAACGATCAAGCGGCAGTGCCTTGAGCGCGGCCTCTTGCATCGGCTTCGACGAATTGCCTTTGTTCAAGATCTGAACCGTAATCGGCAAATTCTTCGGCACACGTTTTCGAGACTCATCGGTCTGCTCGTCGCCGAGAATGCTTGATGGATCCAACCTGGGAATCAAACTCTTGCGAGCATTAATGGGATCCGCCGCCGACCCACCGCGATCGGGAACACCGACCAGGAATAACAACAAAACAACAATCAATCGATGTCGTACCATTCGGAACGTCTCTGGCGCATGAGAGATATGCCAACTCCGCAATCCCTACATCGGCTGAGTTCCGCACTGAAAGCCAGAAATTCCGGTCGCGCCGATTTCACAAGCGATCAATCCAACCAAGCACGATCCTTGGCGCGCGGGGATTCACACGTAGGCCGGAACAAGGTCCGCACTGTTTCGGCAGTCCGTGCCGGAACAGCGCAGAGCTTGTTCCGGCCTAAGTCTCGACCATTGCATAAAACGTTTGTGCGAATCAAGCCACCGACCGCGCAGAAAAGCCGTCGCGAATCCCGCTATTCGCGACGGCTCAAGCCCTGAGACTCCGTTATTGACAGAGTTTCAGCGCGAGTTGAATCGTTCAGAAGAGCCCTGATGAACGATCAACTCGCAGCTCATTTCCAGAATCCCGAGACGTCCGTTCCTCTGGAAGTGATTCCCATTTCTCCTCGTTATAGCGGGATGCCCAGGAGTTCTTCTTCTTCTTCCTGAATGATGATTCGAGGAGTCACCATCAGCATCACGCTTTCCGTTTCGCGACCGACACCCGTGTTCTTGAAGAGTCGGCTGAGGTACGGAATCTTGTTCAGAATCGGCACGCCGGACATGTTGCGGCCTTCGCGGAGTCGTTTCACACCGCCAAGCAGCACGGTTCCACCGTCCGGCACGCTGACGGTTGTCGAGACAGTCAGCGATTCCACGATCGGCTGTTGCACGGTGATGTTGCTGGCACCACCCTGCCCCTGTTGGCCACCTTGCTGACCCTGCTGGCCACCGCCTTGACCACCGAATCCGCCTTGGCCACCTTGGCCGCCTTGGAATTGGGCGAATGCCGATTGCATGACTCGGTTCTGGTAGGCTCGGGCGAAGCCGCTGGCACCGCCGATCCCGCCGAAGCCTTGGAAGCCGCCGAAGCCGCCACCACCGCCACCGAAGCCACCCTGCTGACCCTGTTGACCCTGTTGACCACCGCCGAAGCCGCCTTGACCCTGCTGGCCTTGTTGGCCGCCGCCTTGACCCTGCTGGCCGCCACCACCACCGCCGGAGAACTGCGTCACTCCCACGATGTTCTGGAAGCTGGGTGCCAGACTCAGTCGCACATAGCGCCGGTCGGCCGAGATAACCGCTTGAATCGTGAGGCTGATACCGTCGTTGATCAACGTGATCTGCGGTGAGAAGCCCACCGAGAACACACCCACGTTCGGCGTCAAACTGGTCACGAACGGCACCTGCACACCACTGGTGATACTGGCGATTTGCCCGTTGAACAGCGTGACTTTCGGGGCAAACATCACGTTCGACCGACGATCTCCCTGAGCCGCCTGGATGAAGAAGAAGGCTTCAATGTCGCTCAGGATCGCCATACCAACCTGGATACCGGCGTCCGGGTTGAAGGAGCCGAAGTCCGGCACTCCTACGTCGAACGAACCTTGTCGGAACTGCAAATCGAGGTCCGGCGTGAATTCACCCGGTCGAGCCAGACCGACGATCGTGCCTTGCGGCCAGGCATCACGAGCCGGAAGGTTTCGGCCTGGGGGCGGATCGAAGAATCGTCCGGTACCACCTTGCTGGCCCTGTTGACCTTGCTGGCCCTGTTGACCTTGCTGACCACCGGCCGCACCCTGACCCGCCTGACCTTGCTGACCACCCTGGCCACCGGGACTGCCGAAGGAGGGCAGACCAAACGGATCGCCGACTGTGTCCTGTACGTTGAAGTCAAAGTCCACACCGATCCGTTCGAAGAACCGATCCGTCACGGCCACGAATCTCACTTCGATCGTGACTTGCAGGTCCTGCAGACGTCGCAACTGTTCCAGCAAGTCCTGAATCTCTTCATGAATCTGCTGCGTCTGTCGAATGACGAGACTCAACGTGGACTTAAATGGTTTCGCCGTGCCGCCACCACCGACTTCTTCCCAACTGCCGGGTTCGATGGTGGTGACGATCAAATCCTTGAGCGTGTGAAAGTCGGCTGCCGTGCCGCCGCCGGAGAGGTCCGCCTGCGTGTTTTGTCCGCCCCAACCACCAATGGCACCGGCGAGCGGGTCCATCGCGTTGACTTGGAACTGACCGCCGCCACCGGCCGTGCCGGGAGCTTGACCGAATGCACCGCTGCGAGCGGGCTGCGAATTGCTGTTCAACGCCGCCGCCAGACTCATCGGAGCCGGTTGCGTGAAGTTCGGAATCGGCACCACCAAATCCGCGACGGAGTAAGTCACGGTCTCCAACTTGCCCTGCTGGCGGATACGGCTGGTGACTTTGAGGACTTCGTTCTGAATCGTGTAACCGAGGTCCAACGGTTCGAGCATCAGATTCAAGGCACTCTTGAGCATGATGCCGTCGACGTCGATTGAGATCGGGTGGTTGGACGCCACACCGACTTCTTCCATGCCCAAGTTGTCCACCACCAGATTCACGGCGGCCACGGACGAGATGTGTTGCAAGACTTCTCGCAGCGGAGATGCATCGAAGTGCAGCGACACTTGGCGATTCAAACTTTCTTCGATCTTCTTTTCGTTGGGCGAAAGCCGTCGCGTATCACCGTAGCGGCCTTTGCGACGCTTACTGATTTCCGCCCAGTCATCACCATACTGCATCGGTCGTCCGAAGAACGGCACACCGCTCTCTTCCACTTCATGCAGCGTTTCGATGAAGGCGTTTTCCTTGCGGTCCCGCAAATCTTCATTGCGAGCGATTCGTCGAGCAAATTGCACTTTCCATTTCAGCGTCTGCGAGACGGGATTGTCCGGCATCAGCGCGATCGCTTCCTTGGCAATCTGCCCGGCTTCCGACCAGCGACGCTCTTTCATCAACTGGTTGTAGTGTTCCACCAGTTCAGCGTATTCCTGCTCGATCCGAATCGACGTACGTTCGCGCCGCTTGATGTCTTCCATCACGCTGGCGTTTTGATCGGCCAGCCGGATCAGCGGTTCTTTTTGCTTGCGATACGCTTCGATGGACTGCTGGGCTCCGCTGACATGTCGAGTCAGCGCGGCGACGGCCTCGGGTCGAAGTCCGGACCCCTGCAAGCTTGCGGCGGCCCGATCGAGAATCTCCAACGCTTGGTCGGGATTCTTTTCCTTAATGCGTTCCGCTCGGAACACGGCGTTGAGGATTTCGGTTCGCAAGCGGTCGTATTGCAGGTGCTGTTGCTGCTCGACGACTTGCAACGGCGTTTGCGGATTCACTTGTCCGGGAGCACCCGTGTTGGGCTCGCCGGCCGGATCCGTGTTCGACACCAGTTGCACGTTGCTGCCGGATCGCGGCGTCAGATTTCGCAGCTTGTCTTGCAGATCCTGTCGCGTGTAAGCGTCAAGTTGCTGGCCCAAGGCGTACGCTTGAAGGAACGAAGATCGAGCGGCTTCTCGGTTGCCCGCTCGCAAGTGTGTCAAGCCTTGGTAATACAACTCTCGACCCGACGGGCCTTCCGGATGGATGACACCGATGTCACTTCCTGCAGAATCCGGGCTCGGCAGCGCGATTGGCTGGCGATCAAGCTGGACAACGGTCGGCGTGACAATATTCGGCGTGACATCGGTCGCCGGTCGAGGCGACACGGGAATCGGTCGCACTGACGGATTGCTGGTTACGACTTGAACGTCGTTGCCGGGTTGACCCGTGGAAGTGCCACTCTGCGTCTTCGCGATTTCTCGCAAGATGTGTTCGGGTCGGGGATCAAACAGCCCCCAGATCACATTCATCTTGGCGACTTGTTCCGCCTTGCGACGTGCGGCGTCCGGTTGACCTTGTGCCAAGTCTCGACGAGCCGCTTCCAACAACGCCAACGCTTGCTGCCGATTCGCGGCCGCTTGCGCGGGGTCCTCGGGAGCTGCAAACGGACTGACTGGTTTCGGAGTTGTCCTCGGTGTTTCGGCGACCGGTGTTTCGAACGGGCTTTCCAGCGGATGCTGCGGTCGAATCGGAGTCGCGTTTGACGGTTGCTCGAACGGGTTCGGCGTGTTCGGCGAAGTCTCGGCCACTTTGGTCGACAGCATTGCCGCTTGGTCGATTTCGGCAAGAACTTGTCCTGGAGTCGTTTCGAACAAGTTGAACGTCGCGTTCAGCGATTGAGCTTGGCGTGCGAACGTACGAGCCTGATCGAACTGTTTGTTGTCGAGTGCCTGACGTGCATCCGACAGCAACTTCAAAGCCTGCTGCTTGGAATCGACGGACACGGGGTTCGTTGCTGGCGTGGATTTTTCGGCCCGAGCGATGTCCATCAACACATTTTCCGGCCGTTCTTCGAACACGCCATAGACGGCATTCAACCGTTCGGCATCGTGCGTCAATCGGCGAGCATCCGCGAAGCGTCCAGCTTGAATGGCTTGGCGAGCTTGCGTGAGCAGTGCTTGAGCTTCCGCTTTCGTTTGCGGATTGCCGTTTGAGTTGGGATCGGCGGTTGGCGGTTGAGGAATCGGACGCGGCGTTGTGGCCACCGACTGGACGCGATCCAGTTCGGCCAGCAGCGTCTCCGGTCGGTCTTCGAACAGCTTCCACGCGACCGGCAGTTGCTGGGCTTGAGTCAACAATTGCCGAGCCGCCGCCGTGTTGCCGCCTTTGATCTGATCGCGAGCGGCTGTGATCAACCGTCTGGCTTCATCCTTCTGGGCGATGGCCGCTTGAATGCGAGGATTCGTCCGTGGCGGATTCGGGCTCGTCGCCTGTTTGGCTTGAGCTTCGGCTTCCGCCAGTTCACCGAGGACTTGATCCGGACGCACGTCAAACACTCCGTACGGCACGTTCAGCGATTGAGCGGCGCGAACGGATTCGCGAGCTTCCGTAAACCGACCGGCAGCCACGTCGGCTTGGGCCTGCTTCAGCAACGTCTCGGCTTGCCGACGCTTGGCATCCGTCGCATTCGTCCGATTTTCGCTTGCCTGCACGACGTTGTTGGTTGTCGCTTCCGGTTGACGACCGGACGCCTGCACAATCTGAGTGTCGATCGCCTTCAGCACGAGATCGGGGCGATCGCCGAAGACGTCGTAGGTGACGTTCATCCGTTGGGCTTGTTGGGCTTTCACCCGAGCCGCTTCAAAGCGCTTGGCTGCGATGTCTTGTCGAGCTTGCTTCAACAGGTCTTGGGCTTGTTGCCGCGTTTCGGCGTCGGCCAGGCTGTTGGCTTGGCGGCGTTGGTCCAATCCTCCAAACGGATTGACGTCTTCAAGCGCCGGGCCGGTTGGGTTTTCCGTACGACGATCGGCGAGACGTTGATCAAGTCCCGAGAAGGGTCGATCGAGGGAACCCTCGTTCCGTCGTTGGTTGAGTCCGGCAAGCGGCTTGTCGTTCTCGGCCGGCGGATTTGTCGAAGAATTCGTGCCGGAGCGTAAACCGTTCAATCGATCAAGTTCCGCGCGAGCCCGTTCGTCGAGCGTGCCGGTTGGACCCACGGGGTTCGACGACTCCGACGTTGCGACGTTGCGAGGAAGTCGGCCTTCGCGTCCATTGAGGATGCGGTCGATCTCGGACAGCACCAATTCCGGACGATCTTCGAACAATCCGAAAACGGCACCAAACTTTTGGGCTTCCAGAGCTTTTTGACGGGCCGTGCTAAGGCGTCCGTCCGCAAGGTCTTGCCGAGCCGCCTGGAGCAGTGTGGCCGCAGACCGCTTGTTCGATGCGGACGAGGCAACTGTCGATGGCTGAGTCGTTCGACCGGTCGCTTGTTGTGCGCGTTGAATGTCAGCCAGCACCAATTCCGGACGATCCTCGAAAACGCCGAACGCGGCACCAAGCTCTTGAGCTTGCAAGACTTTCTGTTGAGCGGCGGCCAAGCGACCATCCGCAAGATCCTGCCGAGCCGAATTGAGCAGTAAAGTGGCGGATTGCTTCTTGGAAGCGTCCGATGGACGTCCATCGGCGACCGAATTGTTTGTCGCCACGGTTCGCCGCTGAGTGCTCCCGGCAACGGTTTGCTGCGAACGTTGGATGTCGCCGAGTACCAGTTCCGGCCGATCGTCAAACAGTCCGTAAACCGCTCCCAGATCGATGGCTTGTTGTGCCTTTTGATTGGCCTCGGCGTATCGACCGGCCTTCAGATCTTCACGGGCCGCGGAAACCAAGGCGCGTGCTTGTTCTCGGATCGATTGCGATGCGGATCGACCGGCGACGAACGTGGTGGAACCGGAATCCCGTTCCAACTCGACCAATACCATTTCCGGCCGGTCGTCGCTGAAGTCCCACACCACATCCATGGCTTTCGCGGCCAGGGCTTTGTGGCGAGCCTCTTCCAGGTTTCCCGCTCGCAAGGCTTCGCGAGCCTGTTGCACGAGCAACTTGGCGTGCGACTTGCGATCGCCGGGTTGAATGACGTTTCGCGCCACGTCGACATTGCGAGGCGGCAGGAATGTCTGCTCGGTCCGTTGCGGCGTGCCCGGTTGGCTCGCCTCAAACGGATTGGGTTCGCCGGGCGTTTGACCGCGAACGGTCAACGAGTGTCCCAGGCCCGACCCACCATAGTGAGTCTGATTGTGAGATGGATTGACAGGCAGTGCCCGGGTCTGGGCGGAAATCATCTTTGACGATTTCCACGCGTCGGCGACCCAAAACGCGGCAGCGGCAACTGCAACACAGGCGGTGATTCCAAGGGCTCTACGCAACGTCCATTCCTCCTTGATGCACTGAAAGATCGCATGGATCAATCCAGATGCGTTAATCAGCGGTCGTCCCAAACCGCCGGATATCTCCAGAATTGGAAATCTTCAAACGAGAACTTCGAGGGGCAGTCCCAGCACGAACCATCACACCAAGCTCGCGCTTCGGAGCCGGAAGTGTCGGTTTCGCACGAAAATTCGATTCGCGTGTTTTGGGTATAGGGCGAGAGAGGTTTCGAGCCGGACGCAGGAGCGAGTCCAGCGGTCGAGATGAGAGAGGATGTGACTTGGGGAGGGAGAGTTTTCGAGGTGAGTTTGGAGAGGGGCGGGTTGATATCCCACCTCCGCAGCAAGGGTCAAGTGCGCTCAGAGCCCGTTTGGTCGGATCCGTGGGAATCTCGAAATTCGCCGAGTTGTTCGGCAGGATTTGCAAGAAGCGGGCGGGATCACGATGCGATGACGCGTCCAAGCGCGACAGCCTTGGGCGGTCGACAATCTGGGATTGCCCTGTAGCTCTGCGGCTTTTGGCGTGTGCAGGTTTTGGAAAGTTGCGACGCGATCGGTTAACGAGCAGGCCGACCAATACCGATTGCACGCCGGAAAGCTGCGAGGCGACTCGCTGACGCGTTCCTGGGT
>JAQBZS010000241.1 GCA_027622115.1 Planctomycetota bacterium
AATCCGTTGATCATCAACACGTCTTTGCCGAATGGCGTGGTGATTTCCAGAACGCGGCCGGTTTGAGTCGCTGCCATGAGTTTTCTCCATCGGTGTTTCAACGTAATCCCGCACGCTTGCGAGCGGTCATCCTATGCTCCGACATTCTCGCCAAGAGTTGCTTGGAATTCGGGAGCGAGGCAAGCGAACTCGCGAAGCGCGGCGGCCAGCACTGGCTGGGGACAGGACCACACGAGAAAAAACATCGCCTCCCGC
The DNA here is from genome assembly GCA_027622115.1 of Planctomycetota bacterium. Lineage (GTDB taxonomy): Bacteria > Planctomycetota > Planctomycetia > Planctomycetales > Planctomycetaceae > JAQBZS01. Next base: position 256 of record JAQBZS010000241.1, read on the forward strand.
ACGGCTCGTTCCGCCGGATGCCCCTTGGCGAAACCGGCGCCCTTGGAAGTCGCCAAATGCGCCTGGCTTGCCCGCAATACCAACGAATTGGCTCGCTGCCGAACGGATTCGCTCGACAATCGTGGGTTTGACGACGCGCCCTCGCGAATCGAATCGTACATGTCGTCCCGAATGCTCCCATATTCCGTGTCCAACGATTGCACGATCTCGTTCAATTCCGGGCGTTGCAGAGCTTCAACTCGAACGTGATCGATCGACGACTTGGCCGCACCCAACGCCAGAGCGGACGTCGTGACGGAACCGGTCCCCGCGCCGGCAGCGTTCTTCATGACCTGTTCCATCGGACCGGCGATCACTCGCGAATGAGGCACCTGCACGTCCGTGAGAGTCACCGGGCCGGTTTGTGACGACGTCAACGCCATTAGCTTGGCGGGGGCGAGCACTTCGACGCCTGCCAAGCTTGTCTCGACGGCGGCCAGCAGTTGGCGACCGTCCGACAGCGTGCCACCGGTGACGATGACGTCCGCGTGCTTAGCTCCGGTTACCCACGGGACAAAACCGTCAAACACGAATCCCGAGTCGGTCTCGCGAACTTGGACCGACGGCTTCTTGAGATGCTGCCGAGATGTCGTCAAATGTGAAATGCCGACCGTGGCGAACATCGCGCTCGTACACAAATCGGCGAGCAAATCGGACTTGAGTTCGTCGTTCGGTGAAGCGGCAATCCGTTGGCATGCTCCGTTGCGTTGAGTTAGCACAAACGCGGTCACCAAGCAGGCGGCCGCGAGTCGTTCATATCCGACCGTCAAGTGCTCGGCTGTGACTTCGCTGCCACCGAAGTGCCGAGGAATCAGCCAGCCCAAGACTCTTGCATCGGAGAGCCACTGGAATTGGTCGCTCGGCCAAGCGTCGTCGCGATCCAGGTCGGCGGTCGAATCTGCAAGCTGGTTGCAGAGCGACTCGAAGGCTTCGTCAAGTTGCAATGTTTCGTCAGTTGACATCGGTCGCTTCGCAATCGGTGGCTCAGGGTTTTGTCGACAGGTCACAGGCACAAACCATCTGGCCGCAGCCCGGACAGCCGTTGCCGTATTTGTCGTTCATGGCTTTGGTGAGATCGATCTCCGCCACGTTGGCGATGGTGGCCAACCACGCCATCACGTCCGCAAATTCGGATTCAATCTCCGCGCGAGTGCCCTCGCGGAGCGCCGCCGCCAATTCGCAGACTTCTTCCATGAGCCACATAAACGTGCCGTCAATACCGCGGGCTTCGTCCTTGCTGGAATACATTTCCGCGATCAAGGACTGTAATTCCTTCAGAGTCATGGGTGCCTGTTCGGTTTGGTCCGCGAGAGTCGTGGATAGAGTTGTGCTGCATCAAAGACGAGAAGAACATATCTGCGGTTAGTCATCGCCTTCGGGCTTGAATTCGACGTCCTCGTAGACGTTGCGAAGCGTCAGGTCGGCTGGAGCTGAACTGAGTTCGACAACGGCATCCAGACCCTTGAACACGGACAGTACCCACGATCCGTCATCGCTCTTGCGATAGCGTTCGACCAATGCGGCGTACTGCGACACCAGGACGTATTCCGTCAGTGATTCCAAGTCCCGATAGAGATCAAACTTCTTGCCGCGGTCGTAACCTTCCGTCGACTCCGACAAGACTTCAAAGATCGCAACAGGATTCGTGATTGCCAGGCTGTCTTCTGCGTCCGTCTCCAGCGGACCGCAAACCACGGAGACGTCCGGATATGTGCCCAAAGAGTTGGTGGGAATGCGAATTCGCTGGTCGCTATGAAACGGTCGACAGCCGGAACCTCGGAGTTTCTGCCGCAATGCAATCGCGATGTTCAATGAAATCGTGTTGTGATTCGGAGAACCGCCCGACATGGCGAAGACTTCGCCACGGTAGAATTCGTTCTTTCCGTCAGCGAGTTCTTCCATCGCGGCGAATTCTTGGACAGTGTAGTTGGACTTCGGGAGACTCGACATCGCGTTTTCCGGTCACTGGCTGATGGTTCCTTCAATTGCACTTCGCGCTGACAGGCAGTCTACCTCGGGTCGTTTATTGGTGAGAATCCACTCGCTAAAACTGCGGTCGATTCTTCCGTGATTGATCCTCAGTCCTCGATTCATTTCCAGTTCGGCTCGCGCTTCTCGATGAACGCAGCCAGTCCTTCTTGAGCTTCTTGACTGTGGCGCGCGGCAAGATGCGTTTCGATCAGCTTTGGTCCTGCCCCTTCGCTGCCACCGTCGAATGTTGCGTTCAGCAACGTTTTCGTGTGGCGAATCGTTTCGGGACCACCGGCGACAATAGACCGTGCCACCGCGATCGCTTCGTCAAGCAATCTCGCTGGAGGCACGATGCGTTGCACGAGCCCGACTTGCTGAGCACGCCGCGCGTCGATCGCATCGCCGGCGAAGAACAGATCCCGCAGATCGCCTTCGCGAACTCGGTGTCTCAATACGCCGCAGATCAAAGCCGGCAACAGACCGCGGCGAGCTTCCGGGAATCCGATGGTGGCATCGTCCGCGGCAATCACAATATCGCACGCCGCCATGAGTCCCGCTCCGCCCGCAAACGATCCGCCCTGGACCGCCGCGATTACAATTAGCGAAGTCTCGCGCAAGGTGTCGAGCGCCCGCTTCACGGCTTCCGCCGAACGCTCAACGAGCGAATTGTCGGCGGCTTCACGCAGGTCGAGCCCGGCCGAAAACACCGGCCCCACGCTCCGCAAGATCACCGTCCGATTCGCCCGGTCATCCGCGAGCCGATCGATTTGCGTGCAAAGCTGTTCGAGCAAATCGATGCTCAGGGCGTTCCGCCGGTCCGGCCGATTGAGTGTGACCGCCACGATTCCCGGCTCGATGGTTTCGACTCGTATCAACTCGGTCATGATTGCGTCTCCTGGATTGGGTCATCATTGGGAATCGAAAGTGCGACATCGGCAGGCAGCGGCATTTCAAGCAAGACCTGGCCAAGCGTCTTGCCCTGTGCGTCAGTCCGCAGGCTGCGTCGCAGGACTCCGCGCAGCACGAAGTTCAGCGCCCGCAGATTCGACAATTCGAATCGCTCGACGGAATCCATGCCCAGCGACGCAAAGAATTCGGCAACGCGGTCGGCCGTCAGCCACCCGCGTAGGAATTCCCAGACGCCCGAATTCCGCGCGATGACTCCGACGTTGGCGTTGATCCCCTTATCGCCGCTCCGAGCGCAAGCGATGTCGTACAGAGCGGTCGGGATCTCTTTTGCTGATCGCTTGAAATCCGGTTTCACTACTGATTGTGTTCGAGCGACACGTGGTTCCAGGCTGCTTGATGAATGAGGCGATCCGACGCGACTTTCGCTGAGCAGCATGTCGACTCGCGGCGTAATCTCGGTTCGGTCGATCAAGCACGGCCAGTAGCGAATCACGGGATGAACGCGGGGGCGGCCCTCGGCATATCCCGTCGTGCCCTGCGGCCCGGCGGTGATGAACGGGATTAGTTCGCGAGAAAACCGTTCGGCAGCGTCGCGCGAGTCGGTTTCAACTGCGACTCTCAAAACCGTTTCGAGCGGATTGCTCGCGGCACGACCGACAACCCCCTCGACACTCGCCCCGCTGCCGAGGCATTCGACGACGCTGTCCCGCAATTCGAAACCTGCTTCGCCTACGCGCTGCAGAACCAACCCACCGCAGCGCCGCGCTTTTTCGACGGCGTCTCGACCCACGATCGTGAGCATTCCGGTTGATCGAAACCCGTCGCGGTACGTGGCGCTGACTTTGAATTTCTCCGGGCGCGGCGAACCAACCGCACCGCGAATTTGCACTCGATCGTCGCCGAGATCTTCAACCTGCAACGACAAGAACGAGACGGTTGCATCGGGACTGAGATAATTGGCCGGATCGCCGATTTCGTAGACGAGCTGTTCCTTGACCGTCAGTTCGGTGACACTACCACCGGTGCCGCGAGGTTTGGTCACAATGCAGCTTCCGTCGCTCGAAACTTCCACGATCGGGAATCCGAGATGCACGGGATCGGGCACGTCGAGCCAGTCGGTACTGATGCCGCCGGTTACCTGAGTGCCGCATTCGATCAGATGTCCGGCGACGGTCGCGCCGGCGAGTCGATCGAAATCGTCGTCATCCCAAGCGAAGTGATGCACGCAAGCCGCCACGACCAGAGACGGATCGGCAACTCGACCGGTAATCACGATGTCCGCACCATCGGCGAGTGCCTCCACAATCGGGGCCGCACCGAGATATGCGTTCGCGGTGACCAGTCGATCGCGGACATCACCGACCGCCGCCTGCGTATCGAGATTGCGAAAATCGCGTGAAGCCGCATCGCCAGTCGCGTCGCGAACGAGTTCGAGCACATCGTCACCGCTCACGATGCCGATCCGCATCGCACGACAGCCGGATTCTTCGAGCGCCGTGCGGCAGGCGTCCGCGCAGCCGTGTGGATTCAGCCCTCCGGCGTTCACGATCAACCGGCAGCGGCCCCCGACCGACCAATACGCTGCAAGCGACCGCACCACTTCGACAAAGTCACGAGCAAACCCGGCTGCCGGATCGCGTTCGCGCTGCGTCGCGAGAATCGACATCGAGACTTCGGCCAGATAGTCCATTGTGAGATAATCGAGTTCCGGCTCGCGCGCCAGCATCTCGACCGCCGCGTCTCCGCGATCACCCCAAAAGGCCTGAGCGTTTCCGATTCGGACGGGTTGATTCATTTCTTACCGGTGCTCTCGTTCGAAATTCGAATTCAGCAATCTTTCACGCGAGCGGCATCGGTTAAGATCGCGCGATCCTGAAACCCCAAACGACCGTGGATCGACCAATGACATTGAAACTCACGAATGAAATCCGACAGGCCCTAAATGCCTCGCCCGGTGAGCCCGTCACGTTCGAAGACGAACAGTCGCACGAGAAATATGTTTTGTTGCCGATGGGCACCTATCAGCGATTTTACAACATCTTTCGTGATGACACGTTCGACGTAGCCGACACGTATGCTGCACAAAACGCTGTCGCTGCAACTTCCGGTTGGGACGATCCCGAGATGGACATTTACGATGACTACGACGCCAACCGGAATCCATCAGGACTGTAGAACGCGTCATACTTGCAACACCCCAGTCCGGAAATCTCCGTCGGTCACCGGCGGCAGGATGTCGAGCGCGGTTTGCAACCAAAGCCGTGTTTCGGGCGGCGGAATTATCGCGTCGACCCAACCGCGAGCCGCGCCAAAACGAATGTCAGTCTGAGACGTGTAACGCTCGCGAATCGACTCTCGCAATCCGGCAATCTCCTCTTTGGAAAGCGTTCGACCCGCGCGTTCGGCATCTCGCAGTTGCAAAGCCAGCAGAGTGTCGGCGGCCTGCGCGGCTCCCATCACCGCGTACTTCGCCGACGGCCACGCCAAAATCAGCGCGGGGTCGTAGGCCTTGCCGCACAGGGCATAGTGCCCCGCACCGAACGAGCCGCCAAGGATCACCGTCAGCTTCGGCACGATCGAATTGCTGACCACGTTGACCAGTTTCGCGCCGGCTCGAATGATCCCCGCCTGCTCGACCTGCTTGCCGACCATGAAGCCCTGCACGTCTTGCAGAAACACGAGCGGCACCCGCATCTGGTTGCAATCCATCACGAAGCGGGCGGCTTTGTCCGCGGCGTCGGGATAGATCACGCCGCCGATCTGCAACTCGCCGCTTGAGCTTTTGCAACGCCGCTTCTGGTTGGCCACGATCCCCACGGGATGCCCGCCGATCTTCGCGAACGCCGTCACCAGCGTCAGACCGAATTCGGCTTTGTATTCCTGCGACGAATCGCCGTCGACGATGCCGGACATGACATCACGCACGTCGTATTCGCCGCGTCCGTCTCCCGAAACGAGGTCGTACACGGAATGGAGCGGCGGAGAAGCGGAGAGACTCGTCTCAGAGTCGCTCGGCGCGGTGCTCTCGGCGGCTGCAGGCAGCAGGTCGATCAGCGATCGCAACCGCTTGAGACACGACTCGTCACTTGATTCATGAAAGTCGACGGTGCCGCTGATCGCGGAGTGCATCGTAGCCCCGCCGAGTTCTTCCGGATCCACCACCTGTCCGATGGCGGCCTTGACCAGTGCCGGGCCGGCCAGGCACAGCTGACTGCCGTCGGTCATCAGCAGCTTGTCGCACAACACCGGCAGGTAGGCGCCGCCGGCGATGCAGTTGCCCATCACTGCGGCGTACTGCGGAATCCCCGCTGCCGACATCACGGCGTTGTTGCGAAAGATGCGACCGAAGTCGTCCTCGTCGGGAAATACATCTTCTTGTAAGGGGAGAAACACTCCGGCCGAGTCGACGAGATAGATCACCGGCAGGCGAAATCGCGCCGCGATACGCTGAGCCCGCAGCAGTTTCTTGATCGATTGCGGAAACATCGCTCCCGCCTTGACCGTGGCATCGCTGGCCGCGATCAAACATGGCCTCGATTTGACAAACCCGATGCCGGTGACAATTCCGGCCGCCGGCACGTCGCCCCAATCGGGATACATGCCGTGCGCCGCCCACAGGCCGAATTCAAGAAACGGCCGCCCTTCGTCAAGCAATAGCGCGAGCCGCTCCCGCACCGCCAAGCGACCATGTCGTCGCTGTCGCTGCTGCCCGTCCGCGCCACCGCCCTGACGGATGGTGTCTTCCTGTCGCAGCAGTTCGTCGGTCAACTCGCGAAGTGTTGTCATCGGCATCGTTTATTCGCCCAAGGGGTCGGCTGCGAAAATGCGAGCCGGCAGCAAAGGACGCGTGCAGAAAAAACGTCCCGAAGAAAAAGTAGGCTGGAACAAGCTCCGCGCAGTTCCGGCAGTCCGCGCCGGAATTGCGCGGAACTTGTTCCGGCCTACTTTCAGGAAGCAATTCTTGCACGTGCCCTAACTAACTAAACAACTAACTAACTAAATGGACAGCGCCACTTTCATTAGCCGTTTGGGCATTGAGATCAAGGGGCTTGGGTGGAAAGTTGCGATTTTCAACTAAAGATCGGAGTCTTCCAATGCCGCGATGTACGGCAGGTGGCGATAGTCGTCGTCGTAATCCAGCCCGTAGCCCACGACGAAGACATCGGGTATCTCGAAACACGCATGGTCCGGCTCAATGTCGACTTCCGAACGACCGAGCTTTCGCAACAAAACAGCGGTAGTCAATGAAAGCGGTCCGTGTTGTCGCACGCGTTCGATCATCTGCTGCATCGTGTGACCGGTGTCAAAAATGTCGTCGATCAACAGCACGCGGCGATTTCGAATGTCCGGCAGCAATTCCATGTTGATCGACAACTCGCCCGGATTGACGGACTTGCCGCGATAGCTGGACGCCTGAATGAGGCCCACTCGCACTTTGACATCAATGCACCGAATCAAGTCCGCCAACAGCACGATGCTGCCCGTCAATACACCGAGCACCGTAAGTGACTCGCCGCGGTATTGCTCGGCAATCCGTGCTCCCAAACGTGCGACTTCCTGCTGAATGCGTTCGGCGTCGATCAGTGTTTTCATGGATGCAACACGCTGGAAATACGGGTGGAAACAGGCGATGCGTTAAGAATTCGTGATGTTTGCGGTAGAAATCACACGCCGCTACCCTTGGCCGCTTCGCGCTGCCGAGACCCACGAACCGATCGATTCCGCCTCTTTTTCAACGTTACTCAATTGGCGCGTTGATCGTGAGCGACTCGGCCAACTCGCCGGTGACCTCACCAAGCCGATTCGCCAAGATTGCCACCAGCATTCACCCACGGGAAAGTCATGTCAGACAAGCTGCTCATCAACGTCGGCCACAGTCCGGATCCCGACGATGCGTTCATGTTCCACGCGCTCGCGAACGACAAGATCGACACCGGTCGCTACCAGTTCACGCACACGTTACAAGACATTGAAACCCTGAATCACCGAGCGCTCAAGGGCGAACTGGAACTGACTGCGGTGAGCCTCCACGGCTACGCGTACATGACGGATACCTACGCCTTGTGCGCGTGCGGAGCCAGCATGGGCGACAATTACGGCCCGATGGTGGTGACTCGTCAGCCGACTTCGATTGATGGTCTGCGCGGCAAAAAGATTGCGATTCCCGGCACCCTGACGACCGCGTTTCTGACTCTCAAGCTGCTGTTGGGCGACGACTTCGAATTCGAATTGCACCCCTTCGACGAAATCCTGAACGTCGTCGAAGCGGGCAACGCGGATGCCGGGCTCATCATTCACGAAGGGCAATTGACGTATGCCGATCAGGGGCTGCATCTGGTTGTCGATTTGGGCAAGTGGTGGCACGACGAGACTGGGTTACCGTTGCCGCTCGGAGCGAATGCCATTCGCAAGGATCTTGGGCAACCCACAATGGATGAAGTCACATCGCTGCTGAAGCAGAGCATTCAGTACGGACTCGATCATCGAGACGCTGCGCTCGATCACGCATTGCAGTACGGTCGCAATTTGAATCGTCAGAAAGCGGACGAATTCGTGGGGATGTACGTCAACGATTGGACGCTCGATTTCGGTGATCGCGGTCGCGAGGCGGTGGCGTTGCTCTTGAAACGGGGTCATG
>JAQBZS010000242.1 GCA_027622115.1 Planctomycetota bacterium
TCGCCACGCGATGAATGAAAAAGCGGGCAACAAACGGCCGGTCTCAAGCTCGCAGCGTCCGACGTCACCCGAAAGCGACTCGCCACGAACCGACGTTGCCCGGGAAGCGGAGCACGTGGTCGGTGAAGTTGTCTTGACCTGGCGTGGGACGCGGGGCGACATCACGCGGAGCGTGATGACTACTTTGACTCGCCAACGACTAGCACTTTCAACGCTTGGCCGTTGTTGCCGTTCCACAGGAATAGTTTTCCGTCGGCAGATCCTGCGCCAACCACGTTGCTGTCGGGCGTGATATCGAGGCAATGTAACCAGCTTGTGGCTCCGCCGAAGTTTCGGAAGTTGCCTCCGTTGGAAGCTGTGTGCATTCGAATGAGTCGATCGCCACAGGCTGAAACGAAGTTGTCGGACTCGCCGATGAAGCGAACTGCGGTGACGTGCTTTTCGATACTTGGAATCGTCCGATCCTGGTCCCCGGTTTCTGAATTCCAGACTTTCAACGAATTGTCCGCTGAAGCCGAAACGAGTGTCGAACTGTCGCCTTTCCAAGCCACGCCTAGAACATAATTCGTGTGCCCTTCGAAGCGTCGCAGTTGTTGGCTCGTCGCGACATCGAACGTGCGAATGTACTTGTCGGCGGATGCGGACGCGATGCGTTTTCCGTCCGGCGAAAATCGAGCGGCGTAAATCACATCGTCATGAGCTTGTGGCAGAAAGAGCTGCCGGGCTCCGTCGGACACGTTGAACACGAGCAACTCGCCAGTCCTGGAAGGCGTTCCGCCGGCGATCAGCAAGCGTTGAGCGTCGGCACTGAAGTCGAGGGAAGTCACTCGATGCGAAATCAATTCTGGTTGGTCGATGGCACCAATTGTCCGCTCAAGTTTCCAACCGGGATTCAGTTCCCAGATCCGGATCGATTGATCGGCCGAGCCTGTCACTGCAGTGCTGGCATCCAAGAAAGTCACTGATGAAAGTGGTGCGGTGTGTCCGGCGAAGGCGGCCACGGCCGTTCCGGTTTCTGCGTCCCAAGTATGCACGCTCGAAAATTCACCGGCCGTGGCAAGCAGTCGTCCGTCCGGCGAAAACGCGACGCTGTGAATCGCCAAATCGGCCTCTTGAGATAGTTTGTTAGCGGCTTCAAGAGCTGCCGTCGCCGAGACAAGTGCAGCCTCGGACTTCGTGACGGCTTCCTTCGCGACCGGCGCCGCAGCTTTCGCGACTTCCAATTCTCGAACGGCGAGCACCTGTTGCTGAGCAGCCAAGTTTTGGGCCGCCTTCGAAATATTGAGTGCGGCCAGCGCGTCGGTGTATGGCTTTTGAGTTTGAGTGACTTTCGCCGTTTCTTGATTCGCGGCCGTAACAGCGGCCTGCGCGGCCTGAGTTGGTGGCTGCACGGCGGCTGTGAGTTGCTGCGAAGTTGCCTGAGCGGTTTGCACGGCGGCGATGGCCGCAGCGGCGGCTGTTTTCAGAGCGGCATCATTGGGTGCCGCATTTGAAGCGGCCGTTAGTTGATTGGCTCGAACTTGAACTTGCTGCACGGCGGCGGTTGCCTCTTTGGCGTCGGCTTCGGCTCGCAGCTTTGCCAGCAAGGCGGTCTGTGCGACCTTCGAGGCTTCGATGGCTAGTTTTTCCGCGGCGACTTTATCGGCGGTCGCTTTGTCGAGAGCGACCGTTTTGTCCTGCACATCTTTGTTGGCGGCCGCTAGTGTCTCGGCGGCTTTCTTGTCGGCCTCGGTCTTTACTGGCAGAGCTTTGTCGGCCACGTCGAGTCGTTGCTTCGCAATGTTGACACGAGCCGTCGCGGCGTTTTGCTGTTGAGTCATCCGCGCGACCTGAGTCTTTCGCCGTACATCCCCGCGCATTTCAGAAATCTGCTGGCCATTGATGTTCCACAGTTTCGCTGTGTGATTGTCGCTCGCCGATGCCAGTCGTTGAGCGTCCGGTCGAACGGCGATTGCCTTCACCGGTCCGCCGTGATTGTATTGGCCGAGCTGTTGACCGTTTTCGAGATTCCAGCGGCGAACGGTTGCGTCGAGGCTCCCAGAAAAAACCTGCATCGGATTCGCAGGTACTGCCGCCAGCGATGTTACTTGACCGCCGTGTCCAGGGATTTGCCGAATGGCATGCAGACTCCATTGAGACAGTCCGCCAGCGTCGGCCGAAATGACTCGCCCTTCGACGCCGACAATTGCTAAGCCGAAGATCGGTTGAGTTTGCTCGGAGAACCGCTGCTGCAAGAATCCAGTTTGCGTTTCGAAGACCAAGGCTGCGGGTTTTTCGCCTGCGCTGCCCGCAATGACTTTTGTTCCGTCGAGCGAAAACGCGACGCTCTTCACAGGGCCGAGAAAGCCAGCCAATTGCTGAGGTCCAAAACCGCCACCGTTTGTTTGCCACAAGCGCACGACATTGTTCTCACCGGCCGTCGCGAGGACTTGTTCGTCCGGCGAAATCGACAGAGCGTTAATCGCCGCTCCATGATTTGTCGCGAACGTCGGCTGGCCGTTCGCGGTCGAGTGACCTCGGAACGAACCATCTTTGCTGACCGAGAAAACGGTCTGACCATTCGAGTGAAACAACAAGCCGGTTATCGACTGCTGATTTCCATCCAGATGCCGCACGAAACGCAGTGTTCGATGCGTGATGCCGCCGGTCTTGTCGCCGGTCAATAACCGATCGAGCTGAAAGTCAAATACTGCTGCGGCAAGAGTCGCGTCGGTCTGCGACTCGAGCAGCCGATTTCCGGTCGAGTCCCAGACGATGAACTCACCGATCGCCGCGAGCGAAACCAGCCGAGTGCCGTCGTGCGAAAATGAAAGCGATGTCGCCGCAGCCGAGTGTCCTGTCAACGTTTGCAGCAATTGACCGTTTGCAACTTGGTAGACGCGGACCAGCTTGTCGTCGCCCGCCAACGAAATCCGCTGGGCGTCGGGTGTGACAGCGAAGGCCGTGATCGTCGCCGGGTCGTTGAACGCTCGGACCTGCGCTCCGTCGGCGGGATTCCAGAATCGAATCGACTTGTCGGCCGACACCGAATACGGCTGATTGACTGCTGCGAAACTGACCGCAACGATCGCGCCGGTGTGTCCGTCAAAGTCCTTGAGCGTCATGCCATCGGCCGTGTTCCATAACCGGACCTTGTTGTCCGCCGTGCCGCTCAGGATCTGATTGCTGTCTGGACTGAACGCGACTCCTGTCACTGTCGCCGTGTGACCTTCGAGTTTGAGCTGTTCGGGCTGCTGAGCATTGCCGAGATTCCAAACACGAACCGTCTTGTCAGCCGAGCCGGTCACGAGTCGAGCGTTGTCCGGCGAAAACGCCAACGATGAAACCGCCGCCGCGTGTCCGGCCAGCGTGTGCGTGAGCTGCCCGTTGTCGAGATTTCTCACAAAGACCACGTGTTGACCATTGGCGACCCCGGCCATCGCGGCCAGCTTTCGAGACGGGCTAAGCACGATCGCGCCAACCGAGCCGCCGGTGGAGCCAGGGAACGTGACCTTCGTCGGCTCGACCAAATTCCAAAGTGTGATGGCTCCGTTTTCCACGCCCGAGACGAGTTGCTTTCCATCGGCAGCCGTCGCTATCGATGTCGCCGTCACAATGCTTCCTTTCCAACGAGCGAGCAATTCTTGACCAGGCAATTTCCAAAGACTCACGTTGCCATCGGCTGCGGTTGTTACAAACTGCGGAAGCAGCGCGGCCAATGCGTCGGCATTTCCAGCGGCCGCCGCGACAGCGCTTTGATCGACTACAAACACCATCGACGTCGGCACGCCGTTGTCGAGTTTCCAAGTGGCAACGATTTGCCCGTCGCCCGCAGTGAGGACTCGCACCGTTCCATCGGCGGCACACATCGCGACAAATCGCCGGTCGCGACTCACGACAAGCTGCTGCAAGTTCGGCAGCGAGTTAGCCAACTTCGTGGGAGCCGTTTGCGGCAGCGTCCACGTGCGGACAAAGTTTTCCGCTCCCCCCGACACCAGCAGTATGTCGGGAACCGGCTTCGCCTCGGTCGGTGCCGCTGTCGCCACGAGTTCAATCGCATTCAAGGCGACGGGCGTCTCGATCGTCCCGGCCGGTGTGCCGTCGGCGGTATTCCAAACTCGAATGCTCTGGTCAAGAGACGACGACACCAGCCGCTCGCCGCCGGGAGAAAACTTAAGCGAAGTCACCAGAGCCGTGTGGCCGGTCAGTGTCGGACCCGGAGCTGCGGTTTCGGCATTCCAAAGTCGAATTGTGTTGTTCGCACCCGAAGAGGCCAACCATTTCTTGTCGGCACTGACTGCGATCGCGGTCACCGGAGCACCGGTGGCGACGTTCTGTCGCACGACATCGCTTGGGCGTCGCCATAGCTTGGCTTCGCGAAAACCGCCGGATGCTAGCAAGTCACCATCAACGCTGAACGCCAACGACTGCACCAGATCTTGGTGAGCGATTCCCGGATCCTGATCACCGACCACAAACTTCGGATCGCTCAGCCGAGTGACCAGCTTGCCCGTCGGCACGTGATACAAGTAGAGCTGATTCGCGCGGCTGCAAGCGACGTATTGCCCGTCCGGTGTGATGGCAACGGCGTAAACCGGCCCGATCGATTTCGCCAACGACTGCCATTTCTTGGGAGACAGCGTGGCGACTCCGCTGTTGCCGCGTGCGCCTTGATCGATCCACAATTTTAGAAGCCCGAGTTCGTCCGAAGTCAAAGGCTTCGCCGCGACATCGTTGCCGGCCGGTGGCATCGTGGGTTCTTGTTGGTGCGACGCCAACTTGAGCAACAGACTATCAGCGCCTTTCCCAGGCACCGCCGCCGGACCCGTGTCGCCGCCCTTCAAGATCCCCTGCGGCGACTCAAGCACCAACTTACCCTGCTTCTCCGTCAGACTGTGGCAGGCGAGACAGCTCTTTTGCAGGATTGGCAGAATGTCCTTTTCGAAAACGACCGGTTCCGCTCGTTGCACATTGGCAATCGGAATTGGATCGGCTGAAAGCGGTCGGCCCGCCAACGCCAGCAGAACAAATAGCGTCACGCTCAATGTGCGATTCATGGCAAATTCCTCAAACACGCGATACTCGAAAGTAGCCATCACGCTCCGCGTGATGTGGCCCCCTCGGTTAGCTCTCAAGTGCCTTTCTTGGCCATCCGATCTTGTCTCGCTCGGCTACATCACGCGGAGCGTGATTGCTACTTTCCGATTACTTAATTCTTCAAGTCTTTCGAAAAGTGCTGGAACTCATCCCGGCCGAGTTTCGCCCGCTGCGGATTACTCGCAATGTAGTCACGCAGGAATTCGAACTGATCGTTACTTCGGACGAGATGATCGAATCCGTCTTGCTGCCAGAATCGACCCTTGCGTTGCAGCTTGCGGTTAATCTGGGTCGCGGTGAAGTGCTTCCAAGATTCGCACTGAGCCAACATCGCGTCATTGTCCGAGAACGCGGCCAAGATATGCACGTGGTTTGGCATGACTACGAAATCAGTCAGCTCGTAACGGTCTCCGTCGAAGTGACGCAAACTGCTCGCCACAATATCGGATGGCTCGATCCGACGAAGGACGCACTCTCCGTGGCACTCATCGAGCGAATCGTGCCAGCGATTCGAAAATGTCGAGTGAAACTCAGCCTGTACACTCTGAGCGAGTTGCTGCAGCCTCCCGCCCCAGTCGTCCGACATTGGGTCGATGCCATGTTGCCGCAAAAACCGCCATCGATCAGCGAGCCAAGCTTCGAGTACAGGTCTTGGAATCGAGTCCGACGTTCGAAACGTGATAAAGCACACCGTACCAGCTTGTGACCAGTGTGGAAGTCGGCGGTCGAGAACAGCGACCTCCTGCTTCGGGTCAAAGACCTGGAAGTTTCGCTCCGGCGTTGGGGACATGGTCTGGCCTTGTGAGAATTGCTCGGTATTAAGACGGGGACCGAAATTAAGAGGGGGACCGAAATCAAGAGGGGGACCGAAGGTTGTGATTGCCTTCCTCAAAGTAGTCATCACGCTCCGCGTGATGTGACCTCGTCAATCGGCGCTTGTTGCTGATTAGTATCCCAACGCGTTATCTCCGGGCTACATCACGCGGAGCGTGATGGCTACTTTGCTTCAACCTTCACGACGGTCAACTTCAACGGATGTTCGAGAACTAGGGCCTGGCCGTTAAAGTTCATTTGCAACAAGAACTTCATCGCGTGCTCGCCTTCAGTGGCGTTCGCCGCGGCTGTGATGACGACCTTTCCGTCGGTCTGCCCCTCGGCGATATTCACGGCCGGAATCTGCAAGCCGCCGACTCCGCCAGGAAGCTGCGGCTGGATGTTCACGTTGGTCTTGAAGTCGTACAGGCGAGTGACCTTGAACGCGACTTCGACTGTGGCACCTTGATTTACCGTTGCCGTTTCTGGGCCGGTGCGTGTGATTGGAAATTCGGCGATGCGAATCGTGACCGGCGTTGACGGCACATTGACATTGAAGCCTCGCTTGGTTGCCTGCTGCTGAAGTTGCTGAAACTTCTGGTCAACTCGCTGCTTTTCTTGCTGAGCCTGTTGGGCGAAAAGTTGAGCCGCCTGCAATTCTTGATCGGCTTTCACTTTCGCTTCTTGAGCCGCTGTCTGTTTGGTCGTTGCCGTTTCGAGCACTTTTGCGGCGGCGGTCGCTGCTTCGGTCGTAACTTTGGCTTTCTCCGTTGCAGCGTTGACAGCGGCTTGAGAGGTCACAACCTGCTGCTTCAATCCAGCGTCCTCAGGCTTCGCGGCCGACTGCGCTGTCGCGACGGCAAGAGCATCGGTCGCCGTCTTGAGAGCCGTTGCGGCGTCAGCGGCTGCTTTGTCCGCGTTGGTTTTGGCTGTGGTCGCGACGTTGAATTCGTTAGTCGCGACCGTCTGAGCAGTCGTCGCCGCTTGAGCCGCTGTCTGCGCCGCCTGAGATTTCTGGGTCGCTTCCGTCAACGTTTTCGCGATTTCTTCCTGTCGCTTTTTCGCGGCTTCGGCGGCTTCTGGATTCCGGCTGTACTGAATGCCTTGGACCATCGATGCCAGATAAAACGTGTAGGTGCCGGGCGGCGTGTTCGACTGCAGACGCAACTCGAAATCGCCTTTCGGATTTCCACCGATCGCGACTTGCGGAATGCCAATGTTCGGCGGTAACCCGATCGGAAATCCGACGACATTTCCGCCAGAACCTTCGACCCGCGTGACGGCATACGGAATCTTGAGCACTCCGCCGCGAGCGGTTTCGATGACTTTTCCGTCGCCCGCAGTCAAAGCGACCAGCGATTTTTCCGCGTCGGAAACTGTGATTTGAATTCGATCCGTCAGGCGAGCGGACAGGCTCGCGACACCGGAATTCGGCTGGCTGAACTGGATCGGTTCGAGCGTTCGGCCCACTCGCGCGGCGCGAGTCACTTCGGCCTTCGCGACCGTTCCTTTGCCAATAACTTGAAAGCTGCCTGTCGAAACCGGAGCCGCGTCGGCAGCCGTCAAAACCAGCGTCGAATACGTGCTGGCAGGGCCGATGACAATTTCTTCGCTGGTCACGCCGTTGGGTAACCCGCTTGCCGACACACGGATCTCGCCATCGTAGCCATCGCGCCGAAAGGCCACGACGCGAATTGCTTCACGGCTGCCTTTTCGCAGCAGGATCGATCCTTGCAGATCGATCGGCGTGGCCGCCAAGCGAAAGTCGGGCAGCTCGGGTCGGATCGACAGTCGATAGACAAGTCGCGGGTCGTTCTTCACAGCACTAAAACTATCGCGCACGAGCACTCGATACGTACCATCGGCCGGAGACGTAAACCGGTACCACGGGTCGTTCGAACGATGATCGAATTCCTTCGCTTGATCGTTCGTATTGACGTCATCGATCCAGGCGAGCTGCGCGACTTGCTCTTCACCGGCTTCGGTCTTGGTCACGCGCTGGACCAGCAAGCCGGGGTCCGTCGGCACGCCTAGCCGGTGCGAGATTACTTCGATGGCAAACACCTCGTTGGCTTTCGCGTCGAACGTGTACCAGTCCATGTCTCGCTTGGGAAAGAACTGGCCGGCGACTTCACATGGCAACGTCAACTTCTGAGCTTTCGCTGGAGACTCGTTATCGGCCTGCTCACGCACGATCGCGGCCGAAGCAGCCGTGATCAGCGCGGGATTCGAAGGGCCGGCCGGCGAGGCGACTCGATATTCCAAACCGTCGATCCCCGCTTGGTGTGGGTCGAGCCGCGAACTGAAGGTCAGCTTGTCCGCGATGTCGCCCGGAATTGCGATGCGGACCTTGAGCTGTTCGAGTGCCTGACCTTCCAACTGAATTCCGGCAGGTTGCCCACCCGGCAGGTTGCGGCCAAAGACCGTGTATTCGTCATTCGAGCCGGCCAATCCAGCCGGGGGAAACACGAAGTCCACGTGCGGTCGAGCGGACACGACGAGCCGATACACGAAATCGGTTCCGCCGTTGTACAACGAATCGTGGACTCGGACGAAGAAGTCGCCAGCAGCCGGAAGCGTCAGGTCAATCAACGGGTCGCCAGCATGCGCTTGTCGATTTTGAGCGAGGATGCGTCCGTCGGCAGCGGCCACCGTGATCACCATGTCCGAACGCGAATCGATCCGCCGCGCGAATCCCTCGAACAGCAGTCGCTGTCCGGCGGTGCCCTTGAAGCGGAACCAGTCGAGATCAGCTCCGCCGTTGAGTTGCCCGTTGACCACACCGGGAACGGGTACTTCGGCCGCTTGCTCTACTGCGTTGTTCGGTTCGGTTTCGTTGATCTCGCCGAGCGTATCGACGACGAAAGTTCGCGGGTTTGAGAGGCCGTATTTCCCTTGGCATCGAACGCTGTGCTG
>JAQBZS010000243.1 GCA_027622115.1 Planctomycetota bacterium
GCGAGCCCAGCAGGAGACCGAATGGCGCGAAACATTGGCCAAGCAGACTCGCGATTTATTCGAGCGGGTGTTGGCTCGCGATCTCGTGGACCGCTTGAAGTCCGATCTGGATCGCCTGCAACAAGTGGTTCACGAAATCAATGAAGTGCTGAAACCCCTCGTGTTCGGCCACAGTCGGTTTCAGTTACGAGGCCGTCCGGCGACGGAGCACGCCGAGTCGGTCAACTTGCTGACATCGAAATCCGCAGACTCGGACGCCGTCAATCGGCAGTTGCGACACTATTTGGAAGACCGGCAAAGTGAATTGGTTTCCGAATCCGAGATGCCGCGGTTTCTCGATTATCGCAACTGGTTCGATTTCAGCTTTGCATTGCGCAACGTATCGGGAGACCAGTCGGGCTCGCTGGGATCCGAGGACATGATTCGCGGTTCCGGCGGCGCCCAGGGCACGCATCATTACCTGCTGCTGTGGGCGCTCGCGGGTTTGCTGTTCAACCGGTCGCACGCTCGCTTGCGGCTATTGATGATGGACGAAGCGTTCTATGGATTGGATTCGGAACGCAAGGAATTGCTGCTGCGATGTGCCAAGCAATTGCAACTCAACTTCGTAATCGCCACCCCCGATCTCGACGGCACCGTCCACGGCGAAGACGGCGGCAGCACAACGGTGCTGGTCGAGAAAAACGCCCAAGACGGAGTATCGGTGCTCGGATTTGAATGGGAAACGGTTTGACGGACGAACGCAATGCATTCGACGGAATTCGCGATTGATGTGGATTCGCAGTTCTGGACAATCACCTGCGCCCGTTGGCGCGGCTCGGGCCGAAATGCGTGGATCGAGCATCTATCTGTCTAGGAAGTCGTTCGGCGTGGTTTCGGCCTGTTTCCGCCTTGAGGAAACGGCGTGCAACCGTGCCACTCGCCGAGCCGATATGTCGAATAGTTGAGCGGTGCGGGCACGGGACTGGCCACTGCATTTCAGTATTGGGAATACACAAACGAGCCCGTCGCACTGGTATTGAGTGACGGATGGGAAATGGTCACTTTCCGTCCGTTCAAAGACGGGTGGCCAAGACTTCGATTCGGAGAACTCCACGAACACTCGGCCGCTGGTGAACGCCTTGCCGAAATAGCAGAAGACAGTGGCCGGATGGTGCGGACGCCAGCTTACGCTTGGCTTGAAGGCTTCGTTTACAAACCTGACAAAGACATCAAAGAAGACAGCAGGTATCTGGATTTCTACGACCGAACAATCACGCTGCTTTGGCACGACGAAGACCTAAACGACTAGCCCGGTGCGATCGCAAAAAACGAACAAAGACATGCCGTCGCGGAGATCTCCAGCCAAAAGTGACCGTCCGTCATTCGGCGATTGTCGCAAAGCTTGAATTTCGAAGCGGTCATTGGGATCGTTGCATGCACAGCGAACAAATTCCGTCGAACGAGGTTCTACAATGATTCGATCGCATTGGATTCCGTGCATTCACCATCGCGAGGCAACGGAACGGTTTCAGTCTCCACTTGGTATTCACCTTGGTGATCCGACCGACTCTTCCACGTATTCCGGCTTCAAGCCGTTTCAAGAAGCGACGTTGTTGGGCTCGACCGTGGAACCGGTCAAGACGCCGACCATCAGCGGTTCCGTGGGCCGCGGCGGCACGAATTTCAAAGCGGACGTGATGCTGATTCAGAGTTTGCTGAACCGAGTGTTTTCGAATCGAAAGCTTGTTGTTGACGGAATCGCCGGTTCGAAGACCAATTCTGCGATCGTTCAGTTTCAGAAGCGGTTCCTCCGATCGCCGGACGCCCGCATCGATCCCGGCGGCACCACAATTCGGAAGCTGGAGACCAAAATTGCCGAATCCGTGAACACATCGGTGCCGGTCATCGAGGATGCACCGTTATCGAACACGTTGATGAAACAAGCGTGGCCCGCGGATACGGACGCGGCCATTACGACCTTCTTCGGCGAACGAGATTCGAATCGGTCGTACTTGCAATTGCCGTATCCCATGCGATTGGCGTGGGACTTGGGAACGACCGTGACGCGAATCCAGTGCAACACGAAGGTTGTAGACAGCTTGGGGCGGATCCTGTCGGCGATCTTGGAATTCTACGGTTCCTTGGAAGGCGTTCAGGAAGCTCGCATGGATCGATTTGCGGGTTGTTTCGCCGTGCGGAAAATGCGGGGCGGGACGAGTTGGTCGCGGCACAGTTGGGGGATCGCGATCGATATCGACTCCGAACAAAACGGGCTGACCACGGCTTGGCCATCGAAAGCGACAATGCCGGAAGACGTGATCAAAATCTTCGAAGCGGAAGGCTGGAAGTCCGGCGCGCGAGCTTGGGGCCGCGATGCGATGCATTTCCAGGCCACGCATTGACCCTGCGACACGGACCAAAGGCCTGTTCGCGGCGATCGTTATGGATCGCTCGCGTCTGTTCGCCCACGACAGCTCGAAGCCTATAGCATGTAAGCGCGAAGACAACCTCTACTGTAAGCCCAGTTCCTTAAACGAACATGAAACGATTCATCCCAATGCGGTTCCCCTTGACCCCCTTGACCCCCTGGCATTTGGTGACGCGTGTTTGGCTTGTCTGCTCATTCTGGAGCATGTCCGACGCGTACGTGATGTTCAACCGCGGCGGCCCAAAAACGTAATGTTCCGACATGTTTCGATCCGGGTAGTGACCGTACTCTCGGACGCGGACGATGTACTCGCCATCATCCAGATACGTAAATTTGAGTCCCTGCAATACGTTACCTCGAAAGCGAGTCTTCGCGACCGGTTGCAAGTGTTGAAATTCCGTGGAAGGAAAGAATGGGACACCTCCGCCGAGCGACCAAAGAATCAGTCGGCCACGATCGGGCAACGCGCAGATATTTCTCCATGCAAATCACACTTTACAAAGGTGATATATGAACTGCTCGAATGTAGCCGCGACATCTGCTTTCATGCTCTGCGTCACGGTTGGTCAGATCGTCGTGGGCGATGACGAGACGAAATCCAAGCCGGAACCCGCTCAAGTCGTGACGATTGGCTTCGTTTACAAAGAATCGCCGCGGCGTACGCTCACGGTTTACTATCCCGACGGATGGGAGGCCGCCGACAAGCGACCCGCATTGGTGATTTTTCATTGTCAAATTCCGGAGCAACGCGAGCACTTTCGGCGGTTGGGCATGGTGGTCGTTATTTAAACCGCAACTGGCGGGAGTGAACTCGGGCAAATTGCCCGGCATGAGCTTGAAAGAAATCGCCAAGGCACCCAAGCCGCGGAATCAAGTCGAAGACACCAAAAGCGTGATCCGTTGGCTGCGAACGAACGCGCGAAAACTTGGCATCGACCCCCAGCGAATCGTGGCCACGGGCACTTCCGGTGGCGGAGATCTCGCGCTGCTGTCGTACTTGAACACAGCGTTTGAAGACCCGCAAGACGATCGATCGGTTTCACATCGGCCAAACGCCTTGGTGCTTTATTGTCCGGCGTTTGACGGGATCAACATTTGGTTTGTGAAAACGGAATCGCTATTGCAGAAGACAAAAGCGGACGCCCCCTCATTCGTGGCTTTGCTGCCAAAGTTCGTCAAAGACATCACAAGCGAATACGCTACGCCGCTCGACCATCGAGCCGATCTGATTCAACTCGCCGCGAAATTGGGAACGGAGAAGGGACTCGACGAGTCGGAAGTCAAGCGATTTCAACAGATCTTAAACATGTTCAACCAGCGCGATTGGCAATTACTGCATCCGGCCGAGGACGCGTTGAAGATGTCGGCATTCCGCATTCTGACGAAAGAACCACTCCCACCAACACTGATCATGTTTGGCAAGCGAGATCATCTCTACGAGCACCAAAAGGCTTTCGTCGAACGAGCAAGATCGCTCGGCCAGAAGTTCAAGTTGAAGATCTATGCAGGGGGCGGCCACAGTTTCATGATACAACCCGCTTTCATGAAACCGAGCACGCGCGAAGTCGAGACTTTCCTGCGGAGTATCGACTACATTGATCAGGAGTAGGGTAGGGCGATTTCACGCATTCATCATTGCATAGATTTAGGTCCGCCGACGATATCCGTCGACGACCTCATTCTTGGATTGGATTTTGGCTTCAATCCGCTCAATCTCTCGCTGTGAATGGCACCGGGCTGTTGGAATGACTTCAAGCTCGTGCAATCGACGTCACGGGTTGTCCATTCGCAATCGGGAGCGGGCGGTCAAATGCGTCGCGGATTTCGAGGGTGTGATCGATGCCCATTAAATTGTACATCGTGGCTGCGAGATCGCCCGTGGTCACGGGGTCGAGGTCTGGGAACGCGCCGGTTCGGTCCGAGCGGCCATGGACCACGCCGCCTTGGACGCCACCGCCAGCCAGCAACACCGTGTAGCACTTCGGCCAGTGGTCTCGGCTGATGTTCTTATTGATCTTTGGTGTGCGACCAAATTCGCCCATCCACAGGACCAACGTTTCATCCAGTAGACCGCGATCCTCCAGATCGTTCAGCAGCACCGGCAATGTGTGGTCGGTTTGCGGGTAGTGCCACTTGGGCAAAATCTCGTACATCCGCGAGTTGTCAAAACCGTGCGTGTCCCAGCCGCCGCTGGTTGTGCTTCGGCCGCCGATGCTCTTCGCGAAGTAACACGTCACGAACTTCACGCCGGCTTGGACGAGGCGTCTTGCCAGCAGGCACCCTTGACCGTACGTCGTGCGACCGTACGCATCGCGGACTTTGTCCGGTTCGGCCGACAGATCAAATGCGTCACGCACCCGTGGCGAATTCAACATGCCGAGCGCTTTGGTGTAGTAGGCGTTCAACCCTTGGGCGACTGCGGACTTGTCGAGGTCTCGGGCCTGCCGGTTGATCAACAGTTGGAGCTTGCGGCGATCACCGAGCCGCTTGACCGAGACGTCCGAGGGCAGGCTCAATTGAGACAGCTTGAAGTCCGGCGCGTTCGGATCCTGAGGAACGAACAGCGGATCATGGCTCTTGCCGAGAAAACTGGCGTTCTGGCCCGGTGTCGTCGAGCCATCGCCGATCTTGTACGGATACGAAACGAACGTCGGCAGGCCGTTCGAATTCGGGGCCACCTTGTCCACGACCGATCCGTAGGGCGGGAACAAGTCGGGCGAGTCGCGGAGCCGCTGATCGTCGGTCGGCGGTTGAACGCCGGTGAGCGCGGTGTAACCCGCCGAATTGTGGTTGTTCATCATATGATGCACCGTGCGAATCTGAGCGATCTTGTGCATCACTTTCGCGGTCTCGGGCAGGTGCTCGCAGATTTCCATGCCGGGTACGGAAGTGGAAATCCAATCGAATTTCGAGCGGTAGCCGTCCGGCGCCTTCGGCTTGCGGTCGAACGTGTCGACGTGACTGGGTCCGCCGAATTGGAACAGGAAAATCACGGACTTGGCACGAGCCACTCGGCCTGCCTGCCGCGCCGCCTCTTCGGCTTGCAAGAGTTTGGGCAGCGTGAGCCCCAGCATGCCAAGCCCACCGACTCGGATCAGATCTCGGCGATGAAATTCGGTGATGCTGGCTGGTACGTGTTGGTTCATTGGACCCAGTCCATTTAGTGTGTAGCGGCGAACGCTAACGAATTAATGGGCAGTACATCGGCGACAGTACGAGCGGAATTCCGCTCTATGGCGTCCCCTGCGTCACCGACAACAGCCGATCCACATCCGGATTCGCGATCTCCCGAGTCTTTCCGTCAGCCCAGCGAATCACGATTCTCTTGACTGAAGCCTCCGTGCCGAGCCCAAACGTGACGGGCAATTCCACTTGCGACAGATAGCTGCGAGTCGGCATGACTTGTTGGCGGAGTACTTGGTCTCCGGCATGCACATCAACCCACGAACCGATTGCGTCTCGATTGCATGTTGTCCCGGTGAGTTTGACGCGCAACCAGTGATGTCCCGTTTGCTGGCCGTTGATCAACAGCCGAGGCGTGCCACCCGTGGTGCTGATCACCACGTCCTGATCTCCGTCACCATCGACATCGGCGAAGATCGCGCCGCGGCCGACGATGCGTTTGGCGAAGTCCGCGCCGCAACGTTCGGCGGGAGCCAGAATGAATTCGGTCTGATACTGCGTGCCGCAGTTGTAAAGCAGTTGCGGCGGTTGTTCGTAGTGCTGGCTTTCCTGGAAGCGATGGATGTCGGACTCCAGATGCCCATTCGACGACATCACATCCAATCGCCCATTCAAGTCGGGGTCGAAAAAGAACACGCCGAACGAAAGCTCCAAACGCGTCACCGGGCCGAGACTGCTTGGAATGGCTTCGTCTTCGAACATGGGTGGTGTTTCGCCGTCGCCCGCATCTTGCGAGACATACAGCGCGGTCATTTCGTTGGTGAAGTTTCCGACCGTGATCCCCATGCGATCGGAGTTTCGAAAACAACCCAAGTCCGTGCCCATGCCGCCGCGAGCATTGCCTCGCAAGTCGAACGCCGCGCCACAATCGCGGGCACACTCTTTGAACGTGCCGTTGCCGAGATTGTGAAATAGGAAGTTCTGCACCGTGTCGTTGGCGACGAAGATGTCGATCCAGCCGTCTCGGTTGAAGTCGGCGAACGTCACGCCGAGCGACTTGCCGCGCGGTGCCCCCGCGTGGCGAATTCCGGCCGACTCCGTCACGTCGGTGAATTTGTTGTCGCCGTCGTTGCGAAACAAATACGGATACGTCCCGTTGAAGTCCTTCGGTCGACCATATCCGCGTTCCTTGCCGTCGATCGTGAACTTTTGGCCGAGGTCAAATTCGGCGTTCCATTCGAGGTAATTGCAGACGAACAGATCGAGCCGTCCGTCGTTGTTGTAGTCCAACCAGCCGGCACTCGTACTCCATGCGTCCTTCGCACCGGCCACTCCCGCAGCCTGCGTCACTTCGACGAACTTTCCGCCGTCATTGCGAAACAAGTGATTGGGTCCGACCGCCGTGAAATACAGATCGGGATCGCCGTCGTTGTCGAGATCCCCCACGGCGACACCCATCCCAAAGAACGACACGTCGAGTCCCGCGGCTGCTGTGACGTTCTTGAACTTGCCCGTGCCGTCGTTTTGGTAAAGGGCCATCGTGGCCGGTGTCGAATTCGCCGCCGCATCGTGCTCCCATTGCCGCGAGTTGACGAACAACAGGTCTTGGTCGCCGTCGCTGTCGTAGTCCAAGAAGGCACAACCGCCGCCCATCGTCTCCGGCAACAGTTTCTGACCCGTGGCACCGTTCGCATGGACGAAGTCAATCCCGGCTGCTGTCGTCGTATCGCGAAATGCCAACAGCGGAACGATGTCGTCGGGGACGGATGGTCGCACGCCGATCACGACCTCTTCTTCCTGCTTCTCGGGCGCGGCTTCTTCGGGTCGCGTAACATACCAAGCGGTCGCTCCGCCGATCGCCGCCAAGCCAAGGAACACGATCAGCGACCAACGAAATGCCTGGCTGATGACCGCATCATCGGACGCGTCGTCCACATCTTGAGTGGGCGAGTCATTGTGTGCCGCTGAATCGTCGGTTGATGCGGGGTTGCCCGTCATGGTTTCGCAATCGCTATCGCTTGGAATGTGATCTTCACGTTTCATGTCCGACAATCGTCGAGTCTAAACCGGATTCACGAGTCTAAACCGGATTCAATTGTAAAACCGCAATTCTCACGCAGAAGTCGTGAGACTTCACGAACTCCAATGAATCAACGAATCTTCTGCACCCATTCGTTGATTCTTTAATTCGTTGGGGAAGAAAATGCGCAAGAAAACATCAATCAACAAAGTTGTAGAACAAGCGATTCCGACCCCTTCCAGCTCAACTTTGGAGTTGTCATGCAAGTATTCATTGCACTTCTGGCCGTCACACTCCAGTCCGCTGAAACTCGTGTGAACGTGGACAACCTGACGGTGGCCCGCGAAATCATCAGCACGGTCATCAACGCTCAGACTGCCGGCTTCGAACGCGGCGACTTTGAAGCCTACATGTCCATGTGGACGGCAGACGCCAAAATCGTCTGCGGTCGCGGTCCGAAGCCCGGAAAATTCGAATCCGTGACAGCTGGGACCGATATCGCCAAGACTCGGCGGATGCGGATTTCCAGCATTCCCAAAGATCTGCTCAAAGTGACCTATGAGAATGTCTCGGTCAACGTGGATGGGGATTCCGCGACGCTGGATACCGTGGCGCAGGTCGACGTCGGAAAAGACGGTGATCAAGAAGTCGTCCACGAGGTTTATCGATTGAAGAAGATCGACGGCAAGTGGCGAGTTCTCGAGAATCGATATTGGCCGGTGAGCCGCAAGAGTGGCGGCAAGACCACGACCTATGACGACAAGACCTGGCAGCGAATCGACGCAGCGATCGCGGATCTTGCCGGAACGCAGCCGTCAGAACTGGCGGCTGCCCTGATGAACGCGTATCGATTTCCGGAGGCCTTCGTGGTCGCTCGGCAAGACACCAAAAAGAATCCACGAGATGCCGGGGCATGGGTCAACCGTGGATGGATCGCGATCTCGGCCGGCAAAGGCGATGATGCGTTGAAGTCGTTTGAAACGGCGCTCAGTCTCGATCCCGACTCTCAGGTTCCGCCGTCCGTCGCCAAGGCCAAGAAGTCCACTGATTGAAGCTCACGAGAATCGCATGCCCAGTTCACCCGCCCGGTTGATCGTGCTTAGGCGAGGCGACAGTCCAGCCGTCCAACAGGCGTGGCACACAATTTCCAAGACGCTCGACGCGCATCCCGGTGTCAGTGTCGTCCATGCAGGCGCGATCGACGACGCGCCGTTGC
>JAQBZS010000244.1 GCA_027622115.1 Planctomycetota bacterium
TTCATCAATGCGTCGATCAAAATCTGCAGCGTCGATGCGATAGATTTCCTTGTGCAGCCGAAACGACTCTTGAGCGGGAAGGTCCCACCACAGTTGGTTCTTTTGGCCCATCACCAACGAAAAGCGACGTCGGTACGCGTTTTCGCGTTTCCAGGGCGTGTGGCCGAGCACCGTAGCGCCGCCCGAAGTCGGATAGATCAAGCCGGCCAGGAGTTTGAGCGTCGTCGTTTTGCCCGCGCCGTTGGGGCCGAGAAACGCGACCATTTCGCCGGACTCGATTCTGAAACTGACATCGCGAACGGCATACACTGGATCGTAGTGCCGCCGGAACAGGCCGCGTACTGAAGCCCACAACCCTTCGCGCTTGCGATACACGCGGTACTCCTTGCAGAGTCCGGTCACTTGGATCGCGGGTTGGGTTGTGGCTTGAGTTGGTTCGCTCATCGAATGGGCTGGCTTGTTCGGTGCGTGAATTTGAATCGACTTGCATCTTAGTGGCCGAGTCAGATTCATTCGAGCGACGCGCGTGACGGCTGCCTGCGACGCGCGAAACACGCGAGTTTTGTTCGTGACGGGGCAACGCCGCTTCGACGGAAGCCGACTGATTCGGCTACCGGGGGAACTCGACGATGAACGTCGTACCTCCGTCTTCGACCGATTCGAATTCGATCTTGCCGCCATGCTCGCGCACGATGCCGTGGACGATGCTCAGTCCCAATCCCGTGCCGGATCCTGCTTTTCGCGTCGTAAAAAACGGATCGAGAATACGGTCCCGAATTTCGCTGGGGATTCCGCAGCCGTCGTCATGCACGATCAAACGAGCGTTTCCGTTTTCACCTAGCTCGGATCGGACCAGCACATTGACGCCCCCATCGCGCGAATGAATCGCGTTGCGGATCAGGTTCAGCAGCACTTGCTCGATCTCGATCGCGTTGACTGTTGCCAGCGGAGGCGGGTCTGTGGTCTGAGCCGACAATCGGGCGTTGTGTTTTGCGGCGTAGCCTTTCGAGAGCGAGATCGCGTGATTGACAATCACGTCCAGTCGCTGCCGCAGTGACGCTCCGGTTCCTGTGCGAACGAACTGCAGAATGTTGTCCATGATCGTCACGCAGCGGTCCAACGACGCGACAACGTTTTCCAGGCACTCGCCGACTCGATCAGGATTCGCTTCCAGGTTGGCCAACGCCGCCTGTGCCGAAATCTGAGCGGCTCCCAGCGGGTTGTTGACTTCGTGAGCGATCCCCGCCGCCAACGTCCCGACCGAAGCCAATCGCTGAGTCCGTCGCATCTCCAACTCGGTGCGGCGAGCGTCTTCAACGTCGGTCAATTGACCGATCCACTCTCGCACTTTGCGATCGTCGCCGAGCAACGGAACGGCTCGCAATTCCACTTCGCGATAGCTTTGGCTGGCTACGTTCCAAAGTCGCGCCGACGTTTCGAACTCAGTGGCGTTTTCGCAGGCGGCTTTCCATTCGCGGTCCATCCGAGCCGCATCTTCGGCGTGAAAAACATACAGCCAGCCATCTCCAGCAGCGAGCGATTTGCTTTGGCTGGTGTAGGCCATCCAGTCAACATTGTCCCCATCGAAGTTGCCCCGAGCGTCCGCTTGCCAGACCATCGAAGTCATGGCTTTGAGCAGAGCACGGTATCTCAGTTCGCTGTCGCGCAGAGCCTGCGAAATCCGTTTTCGTTCCACAGCATTTTGTAGCGTGCGAGCAATCAGCTCGCCGTCGATCTTGCGTTTGCTAAGAAAATCCTGAGCACCACGCTGCACGGCGGCGAGGCCGATTTCGCGATCCTCAAGCCCCATCAAGACCACGAAGGGCATGTTGGGAAAGTGCTCGACAATTCGGTCGCAGGAAGCCAGTCGCGTGCTATCCGGCAGGCTCAAGTCGAGCAGCAAGCCGTCGAATTCCGATCGCTGCAATTGGGCGATGCAGTCCGCCAGAGTTTCGGCGACGGTCACGTCCACGTTCAGGCCGGGGACCATGCTCAGCATGTGTTTCACGAGTTGCTGATCGGTCGGGCTGTCCTCGACGAGCAGGACGCGAAAGACGCGTGCGGCAGCGGTGCCCGGCAACGCTCGCGGTTCGCTGTGAGGTGTGCGATTATCTGAACTCATCGAGTTTGTCCTTGGAAACTCAAGACACCCGCCAAGTTCTAACCCAAGCTTGTGGAGTCCGTCTATCGTACCGGTTTCGTGCGAGGTCCCTCGATTGGTGTTGGGTAGCCGCGAAGGAAAAATGCGAAACTCGATCGTGCCAATCCGGTTAGATTCGATATTCTCAGGAGTTACGGTTTCAGTTCTTCAGGTTGTTCTGCACGTTTCAATTGGATCGGAGTCACTTATGAAGGCCGTTCGAACGAGTGCTCTTGTGCTGATCTCGCTGCTGCTGGCGTCCTGCGCAAAACGGGAAGCGAGCAATCCTGTCACCGACGACAACTCCCACTCAGGTTCGACCAGCCAGATGGCCCACCTCGAAAGTGGTCACGGCGGCAACGACTCGCATGCCGAACATGGTCAACCTGCCGGTCACGACGCGCATACGACTACAACAGCGCATGGCGAGCATGGCACAGGACAGCGTGCGACTGGCAAAGCCCACGGCGCCGGGCATCCGAATCACGGCGAACAGTCGGTTGCTCAGCCGCACACAGCTCAGGGCCAACACGGTGATCACGACGACCATGCGACTGGAAAGACCGATCCTCATGCGGGACACAATCAAGCCACCGGGAACCACGGACGCACCGACGGCGACAAAGCCGCTAATAAGAATGGCCAACCGATTCACGCTGCCGACCAACACGGCCAGCCGCAACACGGTCCGGCGCAACACGGTCCAGCGAAAGCCAAACCCGCCAGCGGCAATGCAAAAGCTGGAGATCACGGTCACACTGCCGGCAACACGAAACCGGCAACGCAAACGCACGGCAACGCGCATTTAGACCCGCACGGCGATCACGGGTCAACCGAAGTCGCGTTGAACGCGGACACGGCGGAACTCGATCGGATCATCGCTGCGGCTCGTGATCCGCAGGCCGGTGCGACCAACCCGAACGAGATCTTTGCCAAACGCATCCTGCCGATCATGCAATCGAAAAACGCTTCTAGTTGCACGGCGTGCCATTTCTCCGGCGTCGAACTTCGAGACTTCGTGAACAGCGATCAAGCCAAGACGTTTGCGTCGCTCAAGGCGGGCGGATTGATCGATGTCGAAAATCCCGATCAGTCGAAGCTGCTGAGATTCATCGCGCGAAAACCCAGCAAGTCGGACGCGCTGCTCGACAAAGTTCGCGAAAACGAACTGGTCGCGTTTCGATCCTGGATTCGAGCGGCCGTCAAAGATCCGGCTTTGCTCAATGCGACCTCGACTGTGGAACTCGGCACGAAGGTTCCCGACGAAGTCATTCGGCATGCTCGCAAGGATCGAGTGCTGACGTCGTTTCTCGACAACGTCTGGAACGAAACCGGCCGCTGCATCAATTGCCACAACCCCGAACGAAATCGGAACCGCATCGGCAAGAACAACGAAACCAAAGAAGACGTCGATGCGATCTCGTGGATGGTTCCCAACGACCCGGAAGCGACTCTTCGAAAACTCGTCGACGGCGGAAACATCGATTTAGAAAACCCGCGAGAAAGCTACGTGCTGACCAAGCCGTCCGGTTTGGAAGAGCATGGCGGTGGGCCGAAGTTCCTGCCCGGCAGTGACACGTTTCGCAAGTTCGAGCGATTCGTAACCGACTACGCGGCGGTCAACAGCGGCAAGTACAAAACAGCCGCCGACCTGCCGAAGCCACCAACGGAAATCAATCTGCCGACCGAACAGCAACTAAAGATCGTTCGCATTCCGGAGTCGCTCAGGGGGCTTCGCATGCAAGTCGATTTGTACCGCTGGAACCCGCAAGACAAGTCTTGGTCAAGCGAACGCTGGGCGACCGGCTTCAGCATGGTGAACCCCAAAGAACCCGTCTGGCAAAACACGATCGCTCTGACAGCGGCTGTCGATTCGAAACTCGCCGAGGAATTCCGCAAACTCAAAATGTTGCCGACGGGCACCTATCTGGCCAAGTTGTATGTGGATCGCCAAAAACAGTCGGACAAGGATCCCACGTACCAGATGCAGCCGTCGGACTATCTGACCGAGTTCGAAGTCTCAGGAGAATGGAAGCCCGGCTATCAGCCGCCGAAGATCGTGACGTTTCCGGAACTGAAGGAATAGCGGCCAGTTCTTGGGCCGCTCGATTCGCTTGTTGGTTCGGTGGAGTTGCCGAGTGCCAGTGGCAGATTCGGAAGGACGCAGAGCGTCGAAGGCGGCGTCCCCACGCAGAGCGTGGGAACGAGTAAAATTGCCGCATTTTCTTGGTGCCCAGCGGATTGCACCCTGCGAGACAGTGGTCAGTGGCAAATCGTCTGGCGAACCCCCCGCAACAACAACTTAACCCCGCAGGGATTTGTTGCCAGACCCCCCTCTATTCTGACATTTTTCATTGACATTGAATGATGCACGCGGTTGACTGCATGCATCTGGATTTCCGGTGCCTATTCGCTGAAAAGGAGTTGCTCATGAGTGGTCTTCCGGAACGCTGGCAACGATCGGATGTGAACAGTCCCTACTCGCAGGTCACCCTGCCTGACGGCAATCAGGTCACGGTCATTCCCATTGTGAATTGGCCCTGCCGGGGGGCGCTTTCCATCGACCTGACGTTGTATCACAACGCCCTCGACACTCTGGAGATGGGCCCCTCGCCGGGCATGCCCCCGCCGCCCGACAAACCGCCCCTCGGCTACGGTTGGACGCATTCCTACTCAACCAGACTGGCTGAGGATCCGATGACCGGCGACGAGACCATCACCGAAGCCGACGGCAGGCGGCATCTCTTCACCAAGAACCCGGACGAGAGCTACACGTCGCCAGCCGGCATCTTTGAAACCCTCGTCAAGAACGCAGACGGCTCGTTTACGCTCACGCGCCAGGACCAAATCAAATGGAACTTTGACGCGGCAGGAAAGCTCGCCTCGCTTGTTGATCTTAACGGCAACAGCATCAGCCTGAGCTACGCTGGGGGCGGCAACCTCAGCAGCCTGGCCGACCCCAGCGGACGCACCCTCAGCTTCGCCTACGATGCGGGCGGTTTCCTCACCAGCGTGACCGACCCGCTCTCCCGCATTTCCACCTTCAGCTATCAAGGCGCGCCCAAGCATCTCTGGAAGGCGCACGAGCCGAGCCCCAGCACGCTCTTCCTGCAATTCGGCTACGACAACCGCGAACAGGTGACCGACATCACCGACAAACGGGGCAACCTGTGGAGCTTCGCGCATGACCCGCCCCCCAGCCACAAGCTGACCACCGTCACCAATCCGCAAGCGAACAGCCGCAGCTACGTGTTCTTCACCGGCAGCGCCCAGGTGACCGACGAGAACGGCAACCTCACGTCCTACGTCTTCGGCACGAACGGCGAGTTGACCCGCTTCGACCTGTATCCCGACCCCATGCAGCCGGCCGTCACGCAAACCTTCATTTATGACGCCGACTTCAACGTCAGCGCCAATACCAAGCCCAGCGGAGCCGTTTGGGAATTCACGTGGGACACCAACGGCAACTTGCTCACCGTGGAAGACCCGATCACGCGGCTCGATCCGAACATCGCTCGCGCGACATTCACGTACAATGCGTCCAACCGCCGGACGACGGCGAAGGATGCCTCGGGGCATCTGCACACTTACGCGTACAACGCCCAGCAGAACCTGACGCAAGTGACCGACCCGGCGGGCAACATCGCCACCTATGGCTACACCGCGTTTGGCAACCGGACATCCCAGACGGTCAATGGCAAGACCAGCACTCTGGGCTACGACGCCCACGGCAACCTGACGGCGAGCACCGATCCGCTGGGGAACGCGACGCGGTTCACGTCCAACGCCCTGGGCTGGAGAACCTCACGCACCGACGCGCTCAACCGCGCGACCAATTACGCACACGACACGATGGGTCGCGTAACGCTCGTGACTCTTCCCGACTTGAGCACCACGGCCTACGCTCACGATGCGAACGGCAACCGGACCAGCATGACGGACAGCACCGGTACGACAACCTGGGCTTTCGACACAGTGAACCGGATGACGAGCGAGACGAAGGGTGCCAACAGTCTCAGTAATGTCTACGATGCGGGAGGTCAAAGGACCAGCTTGACCGATCAAGCCGGCGTGACCGTGACTTTCGAACACGACGGAGCCAACCGCCTGACCAAGGTCAGCCGTGGGCCAAACTGGAACGCGACGTACGGCTACGACGCCAACAGCAACCTCACCACGCAGACCAACCCGAACGGCACCACGGTCACGCTCGGTTACAACACGGCCGACTGGCTCACGAGCATCGTCAACAAAAACAGTTCGGCCACGGTGCTGAGCAGCTTCACCTACGCCCACAACACCGATGGCCTGCGCAGCAGCGTCACGGAATCCGACGGCAGTCAGGTGAGCTACGGTTACGACCCGCTGCATCGGCTGACCAGCGAAGTCCGCACCGGCACGAATCCGTACAACATCAGCTACGGCTACGACCCGGCCGGCAACCGCCTGAACCAAGTCCGCAACGGGGTCGGGACGACGTACATGTACGACGATGCCAACCGCTTGCTGACGGCTGGCAGCACAACCAACACCTGGAATGCGAACGGCAATCTGCTCAGCAAAACCATAGGTGGCGTGACCACAAACTTCGCATACAACTTTGACGATCAACTCACCAGTATCACTGGCTCGACGAGCGTGAGTTTTGGGTACGATGGCCTCACTCGCCGCGTTAGTCGCACTGCCGGCGGCGTGGCCACCAGCTTTTTCCATGACGGCGTGCGGATCACCACGGAAAAGCAGGGTGTGACGATGACGGCACACTACACGTATGGGCGTGAGCTTCTGAGCCGCGATGACGGGACGAACTACGTCTATTACCTGGTTGATGGCCTCGGAAGCGCGCGACAACTCACGGACGGCAGTCAGGCGATCGTGACCTCCTACGTCTTTGAGGGCTTCGGCAGCATCGTCGCCCAAACAGGAGCGGCACCGAATGCCTACAAATTCGCCGCAACTTCAGCATATCGTGACGACGGTGACGCGGGCCTGCTGCACGTTGGCCTGCGTTACTACGATCCCGCCGTCGGCAGGTTCACCACGGCCGATCCGGTGTTGGGACACGTCTTTCGGCCGCAGAGTTTGAATCGCTACGTGTACGTCGAGAACAATCCGGTGAATTTGCTCGATCCATCCGGTGCTGCCTGGTGGGAATGGATGCTTGGGATTCTAATAGTCGCAGTGTCCGTTTTCATTGGTGCGGTGGTCGCCACATCATTAGGCGGATTTATGGCTATAGCAGCCGCAGTCGCGTTCGTCCTTGTGCTGGGCTGGTACGCCGTTTCTTCAATCGCTGGCTTGGCGGTTGGCCCGCCATAACCAACGTAGTCCGAGCAATGATGTAAGCGACTGAAACGTACTTGAAAGCGTATGAGCGCAGAAAGAAACGCCCTCCAATCAAGCGTACTTCCCCAGGCATCGGATTCTTACATAAGCCCTGGACTTTAAGAGGTTCTCGTCCATGCGCCGCTTACAAACTGCCTTCGTAACGACCTATTACGCGTTCAGACGCTTTCCTGGCGCTGTTGAATTAGCTCTATGTTTTGCAGTCCTTTTTGCAACGACGCATGGTTATTGTTATTTTTGGCCCGCGCCGACTAAAGCGATTTCGCTAATTACTTGCACAACTTTTGCGACGGCGATGTTTATGGCGGCAATCCGTTGGCAACGCGAACCAGCTTTGGGGCGGTTTTTCGCACTGGAAGCCACATTCTTCATCGTGCTGGCGTGTCTGGTCGTCCTCGACTTTATTGGTAGCCACTTGTTTCCAATCAGCCGAGGACTGCAATTGTGGTTTCGCGAATCCTTGTGGGCACAGGCATTAGCTTTGTTGTGGTTCATTGGACAACTTGTCGGTGCCCCCGTGGTTCTGATTCTGGGAATCCGGAAGCGAGACAAAGCAATTCCAGGACTGTTGGAAATGCTCAAGGATAAGCGAGCAAGATTGCGACTGAGAGCGGCCATAATCCTTGGGAGAATCGGGGAATATGATCGTGCGGCTGTGGAATCAGACTTGGTTGGAAAGCTTCGAAGGTGGGCGTACGACGGCCACACCTCGCCTGTAACAGGAATTGCCGTGCCCGCATTGCTTGACGCCATGAATGACACTGATGTGCGGGTTAGAGATGAATCCGGACGCGCCTTAAGAACAATTCAATGACGGGGCAGAAACAGAAAAGGTGAGACGTGGGAAAAGGTGAGCGGCGGATGGAAAAAGGTGGCGGCGAATGGGGCCACCCACTACCTGAGTTGCGCTCCGCAGCAAGTCGCAACCAAGCCCACCAAAACGGGCGGCGAAGTAGCTGCCTATTCTCTGAAACTGGCTGACATCGTATCGTTCCAGATTGCCAAGGCGGAGACGCAAGCGAATGCTTCTATCAAAAATACGATTTGCGATTCTCAGTAGTGCATTGGCGGCACCCGGGCTGATGGAGATTGGCACCGCATTTTTGGTTGTAGGGTTCTACCTGTTCGAGCTCCCGGAGTTTTGGAACTACCGGCTTGTCCTTCCAGTGCCGCTTGCGCTGGCATTCTGGGTTGCGACGGTTCGACCTCGGCTTGACCCCGTTTTTGGCCGCATATATTTGGCACCTGCCACGTTCTGGACTTTG
>JAQBZS010000245.1 GCA_027622115.1 Planctomycetota bacterium
TAGGGTCAGGAACTTTGAACCACCCGACCCTGGCCACCCCTTGCACGAAACCTGCGCCAACCAAAGAATTCGTCAGTCAAGAGCGAGTTTTCAACACCCTACCGGCAAGGACATCGACGTCTTGGTCGACGGGGAAACCGGCACGCGAGGCCTCCAAAGTGTCAGACCCCTTTTTCAGATAGCTTCTACGGCCTTCGACGGAATTAATACGCCAATTTCGCCTTCACGCTCCCCGAGTTGCCGTTGTTGAGTAGGTTCTTGTAGTTCAACCTCTGCTCTTGCTGGAACAACGTATTCGTGCCGCGCACGTTGTCCAGCAGTAGACCCTTGCCGCCCGTTTGCTGGGCATCATTCGGGGCGGCTTGCCCTTGTTTCGGGGTCTTTTTCGCAGACTGCGGCTTCGGGCCCAGATGCGTCTTGCCGCGGTAGAAGGCGTAGCGGTCCGTGTCGGCTCGGGCGATCACCGTGCCCGTGCCTTGGATCTTGTCCGCCACGAAGATGCCGCGCAAGTCCGTTTCGCCGCTGGTGAAGTCCGTGTTGCGGCTGCCGATCACCTTCACATGCACGTCGCCCGTGTACTGCTTCTTCACCGAATCCTTGACCGTCACGCGGACTCGACCACTCGTCGCGTCTTCCTGGATTTCGAGTTCCAGTGGGCTCACCAAGACCAGGCCGCTGGTGTAGAGATTGTCGCCGCGGCAAACCACCAAGTACGCGCCCTCTTCCTTGAGCGGCAATTGGAGTTCGCGTTCCAGATCCTTGTAGTCCTGGCCGTCGCCCAGTTTCAGATTCAGTTCGTGATACGGTCGGATGCCGGCGAGATTGATGGCCGTGATCTGATCCAGATTGCGTTGCAACAGACTGAATTTGAGAAGATCGATGCGGTAGACCTTCGTGTTGGCCGACGCCACGTTGCGGTGGCTGAGCTTGACCTTGGCCATGTCGCCCGGTCGTACCGTCGTGACCTCGGGCAGCTTGATGTCCTTGCGAGTGAAGAATTCGATCGACTCCGTGGCGTCCGAAAATCGCTCTTTCACCTTCGCGTATTCGGCGATGGCTTTGGCGGGCTCGCCGAGGCTATGGAAGATTTGCCCCATGATGTAGATCGATTCCCACTTGTTGCCAGCCTCGCGGACTTCGCCGGTGTTGGGGTTCTTGCGAATGTGCTCGGCCACTTTACGGCAGGTCGTCAACGCGGATTCGTGCTTGCCGAGCGCGAATTGGCTGTAGCCGATCAGGTACCAGAAACTGTCGAGCAAATCGCTGTCCGCGTAACGGTCGGCGAATTTCTCGCAGCGTTTGATGACCGGATCGAACTGTTCCAGGTCCAGCATGGCACTGGCCAAAGCGAAAGAGGCCTGATCGGCCATGGGGTCTTTCGGCCACGTCGACATGAAGTGATCCAGCATGTGGACCGAGTTGGCGATCAAGTGCGTGCGGCTGATGCCGGCTTTTCGCAGCCGAGCGTCCGCAGCGGCTTCTTCGCCCTTGCCGTAGACCTCTTGAGCCAACGCATACGTCACCATCGCCACGTACGATTCGGCTGGGTATTCGTTGAGCAATCGTTCGAGCACCTGCACCGAACGCACGAATTCGCCGCGTCCGCCAAGGAAACCGGGGATTTGGCTTTCACGCTGGAAGCTGCCTTCAATCGTCGCGCGATACACCAAGAAACTGCGTTCGTACTCGCCGAGTTGCTTGTAAGACGCCGCCACTTGCAGCATCTCGTCGAATTTAATGTCAACTTCCGGGAAGCGTTCCTTGATGATCTCGAAGTATTCGACGATCGACTTGTGATCGCGATTGGCCAACGCACATTGGAACAACATTTGGACCACGTGCTGATACGTCTTTGCGTTCAACCGATAGGTGCGGAAGAGCGTTTGTAGGTGTTCCGCCGCCTTGGCGTGGTCGTCCTTGGCGAGATATCGCTTGCCGTATTCGTAGTATTCGACCGGCGTTAGTTTGTAGGCGTCTTGGGACTCCTGCCCGCGAGGCAGCACTTCGAGGTCTTTGGTCGACGAAACCGCGATTTCACCCGGCCGATAAAAGCTGCGAATCACGGTTTGCAATGAGCGATACCGACCCGGCAAATATCCGACCAGCGTGTAATGGATGTCGCCAAGTCCCGGCCGGTCTCCGATGTAGAACGTGATGGCACCGGGTGTGATTTCATAGCGATCGAACGGCCCGGTGATGGAATCCGTGAGCACCGTGGCTCCTGCGGGAATGGGTTCGGTGACCACCAGATAATCGATCTGCGGATCCTGACCCGTTCCGTAGTTGCGATAGGTTTGCAGGGTCACGTGAGCGCGTTCGCCGACGGGCAACTGGGTCATGGGATTGCGGAACGTCGAGAAGCCGCCGGTCAGGATGCCGAACCCGCGTGGGATCGGCTCGCCGTCCATCATGCGGAGCGCGGGCTCGTGGTAACGCGCGACCGACCAGACGCCGGTCGTGCTCTTCACACGTTCTGCGGGAACAAAGCCCGCCAGTACCGCCGAGTAACTAAACCGGCCGCGGCCCTCGATGTCGAAGTTGAGCTGCTGCGGCTTGCCGACCACCAACAGCTTCGAATCGACTTCCAAGCGGCGACTGGCATCGGTGCCGGGATTGACCTCGAAGGTCTCGACCAGCTTAGTATTTACATAGACCGACAGGCGGTATTTCTCATTGGCGAACTTCGTGCGACCGAACCATTGTGCCAGCGCGGCAATCGCCGGCCCGTTCGCCTTTTCCGGATACCAGCGTGAGCCGGTTCTGTTGGCGAGCAGCGTATCGGCGAGTTCCGCCAGTTTGGGGTCGGCGGGTGCGGTTTCCGCCAAAGCCAGCAAGTACAACGCCCGTACTTCCGCACCGATTTGCATCCACGGGATGAGACCTTTGGTCGCGGGATCGTCGCCGGTTGGTGCCTTTGTCGGAACTTTGACGAGCTTCACCAGTTCGACCGCCATCTCTTTGCGGTCCAGGCGAGCCAGCGTCAAGGCCACGTGCAGCAAGCCGGAAGCACTCAGGCCATTGCGGTCCCGATACAGCCGATTGGCGAACGCGAAATCACCCGCTCCGGCTTCCGCCAAGCCATGCAGGATGATGGCCTGACCTTCGCGGTCATTCTGAGAACTTTTTGTGTAAGCCGTTTGCAGATTTTTAACGGCTTTGTCGAGCGTGTCCTGCGGGACGGAAAAGCCCGCTCGCCGCGCGGCCGACAACGCCCACGCGACCCGGCTGGTGAGATACCGATCCGACGTACTGCCCGTGCGGCTGCTGGACCAATTCCAGCCACCGTCGTCTCGTTGACCGGCCACGAGTTGCAGCACGGCCGACTGAATCTGGCCGGACAACGCCTGCGTCTCTGGACTGTCCGCCGATCGAGCCTTGCGGATGGTCTCCAACAGCGACACGCCGCCGAGGACGTCGGAGATATTGCGTTCCAATTCGTTGCCGGCCAGCACGCTGGAGTTGCTACAAAAGATGCTGAGGTCCGCACTCAAGACCGCGTCCAACAGCGTGCGATTAATGCTCGGGCCAATCACGATTTCCAGTTTGGAATCTTGAACCGTGAGTGCCTTGTCATGTTCCACAAACGCAATCGTGCTCTGCGCGGCGGAACCGCTGGTCGAAGCAAACACGTCCATGCCGTACGGTCGCACGGCCACGGATGTCGTCGTCCGATCCTTGAGGTCGCCACTGGTCACGATCAGTTCGAACACGACGGCATCCCCCTTGGTGATTTCGACCGGGAACGAGACTTCCTGCATGCCCGGTCCGTCGCTCTTGATGCTGCGTTTCACTGTGGTGGACCGATCGGCGATCGTCGTTTTCAATTCGACTTGGATCGTCTCGCCCTGCTTCACGACCGAGTTTTGCACTTCGACGATGACGCCGGCCTTGTCACCCACCGTAAACGCCAGCGGCAATTTCAACTCGCCGAACATGTCCTTCTTCGTCACCAAATCGACCGAGGCTTCGCCGGATAATTCTTCCGCATTGATGCCCTTGGACTGCAATTTCCAAGCCGTGGACCGGTCGGGCAGTTGCAGCGTCACGGTGGCCTTGCCGGCCTTGTCGGTGGTCACGACCGGATCCCAGAACGCGGTTTCCGAACCCGCCAAGAGCGGCAGGAACTTGACTCCGGCCTTGGCCAATTCGCCCAATCGATCCACGCCGAGTCCGTTGGCGACTAGCAATTCGCCACCGTTGGTGTAGGCCAGGATCGTCGAGCTGGAGTTGTTGATCGTCGTGAGATTCGCTCGGCTGGCCTCGTGCATCGTCTGCGTCCGCTGAACGAGGATCGAGTCGTTGTTGTCCCACTGCCGAATGGCGTGGAGGACGTCGAGTTGCTGCTTGCTGAAGACCTGCGTCCCGTTGCTCGGCATGCTTTGTTGACTTCTCCCCAACCTGCGGGACCAACTTCCACCGGATTCGAAGTCTTCGAATAACTGTTGCGCGGCCTGTCCATTCCCGGATTCCGGCATATTGAAGTTGCCGAATAAAGCTTGGCCTTGAGCTTGGCCCATCGAGGAATTGGAAAACTCAACGTTCCCATTTCCGTCGTTGTCCCCGAGATTCGTGCCACGCTGCGGACGTCCGAACGTTTGCAAGAAATAGCTGTTCGAATTATTGCGAACGGACGCGATGTCTAAATCGTCACCGTTTACTGCGTTCGTCACGTTCGTCACCAAGTCACCTAACGGTCGAATTCCCTCCATGTCGGCGATCCGCCCCATGGCCTGGTCGGCGGTCGCCACGCCGCTCAATTCGAGCGACAGCACACGCTCGCGCT
The DNA here is from genome assembly GCA_027622115.1 of Planctomycetota bacterium. Classification (GTDB taxonomy): domain Bacteria; phylum Planctomycetota; class Planctomycetia; order Planctomycetales; family Planctomycetaceae; genus JAQBZS01. The sequence continues at coordinate 4,784 of JAQBZS010000245.1, forward strand.
CTTCTTCCGCCAACAGGAACTGGCTGATCCCGCGAGTCTTCGGCCGATAGGTGAACGTGGCACTCGTCATTGTCCGCAACGGCGACTGCCGATAGCCGTGTCCGAAGAATTCGCCGATCGATCCGGCGTTTGCCCCAAACCGCTCCAGCAGATTCCGCTGAACCAGTCCGAGCGACAATTCCGCTGAGACCGGTTTGCCCTGCGGATCGGTCACCACGATGTCGACCTTCAATGCGTCGCCCGGTTTGAGCGTCGTTTTGTTCGGAGTCAGCGCGATGTTGAGCCGGCGAATCAGCCGGAACTCGCTCGCCGCCGCGTGCAGCCGGTGGCCTTCCATCACGGCGACCGCCAGTTGGAAATTCGGTGCCAGGGTCGAATTCATCGGCAACGTCAGCTTGTTGGCACCCTGCTTCAGTTCGACCAGCCGATGCCCAAGGATCACGGCACCTTCGTACGTCACCAACGCCAGTGCTGGTTCGTTCCGCCAGTGCAACTGAATGGTCGGGACTTCGCCGACGTTGTATTCGTGCTTGTCCGCGAGAATCCGTAACCGCACGGAGTCGTCGTTTCCGGAAATCCACAGCGAGTGTGACGAACTGATGCGATTGCCGAACGAATCGGTCCCCGTGGCCCGCACGATGTATCGCCCGGCGGCATCCACTCGCAGTGTGTGCCGGGCCTTGCCGCTGTCCTTGTCGGACTTGATCGCGTGCGTGGCGACGAGCCGTTCACCGACCTCGCCGTTGACGCGGGTCTGTTCCAAGACATCCAGCTTCAAGTCCGTGCCGACCGCCTTGCCGGATGGGTCGGCAACTTTGACTTCGACGTCAAACGTTTCACCGCTGATGTAGACGTCTCGCAATGTCGACACACCGATATCGAATCCACGCACCGCCAGAATCACCGGTTTGGCGATCGACAGATTCCGCTCGGCATACGTCACCGTCAGTTGCAGCATCTGCGATTCGCTGAACTCCTGCGTTTCGAATTCGAATGCCACTTCCCCCTTGGCGTTCGTTTGAGCCGAGTGCTGCCGCCCACCGCCGAGCTGATACACAATCGCGCGATTGGCCAACGGAGTGCCGTAATAATAGGCCAGTTTGATCGTGCCCTTGATGGACTCGCCGCGGAAGAACACGGCTTGCGGCAGATCGACCTGCAATTCAATCGGTTCCAGTTTGTATTCGTGAACCTGGAACTGAGACGCGAACGATTGCTTCTTCGCTTCGTCCTGAATGTTGACCGTGTATTGACCCTGCGGAGCCAGCTTCGGCAGCAGAAAGCTGTCGTGAAACGTACCGAATCCGTTGAGCTGCACCTTGCCCGTGTGGACCACGCGACCGCGCGAATCATTGACGTTGATTTTGTATTCGGCTCCGGCCTTGAACGTGTAGCGGTCCTCATTCACCCAACGCACGATGCCTTTGATGTTGACTAATTGTCCGGCTCGATAGGCCGGCCGATCGGTGAACAAGTACCCCTTCGGCGAAAGACCGACGGCGAAATCCAAACCGTTCAAGTTGCTGACCGTTGACGCCGAACTCCCGTCACCCACGGCGAAGACTCGCAAATCCTTCACCGACTTCAGTTGCTCGAACGACTTCTGCACCACGCCGCCGTCCGACGTGATTTCCGTGGCGAAGACTTCCTTGCCGTCGCTGATCATGACGCTGACGTTCGCCGCCGGTCGGCGTTTGACCATGTCCTGCACGAACACGAACAACTCGTTCCGCGACGCTTTCACGATCATGTCCAGATCGCTGACGACCAGCATTGTCGTCGCTTCCAACTTGTCGCTCGACACCGTCACCGCCGTGACGCCCGGCCCATCGATCGGGATCGCGATCTCGTTTTCCAAACGACGAAACTTCTCGAAACCGTCGACCTTGTATTCCCATTGCTTGTCCGGATCGATCCAGGCGATGTCCAGATTCTCGACGCCGCTGGCCAAGTGCATTTTGCGGAAGTAGTCCACCATGTCGATGCGATACACCTTGACCGACAACGACTCCAGGTTCCGCGACGTGACTTTGATCTTGGCGGATTCGTTGGAGCGGAACTTGCGTTCGGTGGCCACGGTGAGTTGCCGCGTGGTCAATTTCTGAATTCGCTGCTGAGCCTGACTCTGCAAATTGCCTTGCACTTTCTTATAAGCGTCGAGCGCCTCGGGCAGCTTGCCGAGTTGATCTTCCAGCACGACGCCGATCATGAACGACGCCTGCGACGCCTGCGTGGTACTCGGGTATTTGCTCACCAACCGCTCCCAATCCGCGATCGCCGCCTGGAATTGGTCGGCGACTTTCTTGCTGATCTTGCGCGGATCGAAATCCTTCGCGTCGGCATCGCGAGCCGCCTTGGCTTCGTCGGTTCGTCGCGTCGCGGCTTCGGCGTAATGCATGTCGCCGAAGTGATACAGGATCAGCGCCGTTCGCGAGTCCAACGGGTACTTATTGAGAAACGTCTCCCACAGCTTCCGAGCCACCGTGTAGTTCTTCTTGTTCCGCTGTTCGTGGGCTCGCTGGAACTCAACATCGATGACTTGCTGTTGCACGCTGGCCCAACGCGAATCGGTGGGATACTCGTCGAGGAACTCGCGCCACGCCGCGATCGCTTCATCGAATTTCTTTTGCGACCGATACAAGTTGCCGAGCATGAATCTGGCCAGCGCTACCTTCGGGCAGTCCTTGAATTGTTCATCCGCAATCAGCGACTTCAGCCGAGCGATCGCTTCCTCATTGCGATTGAGGTGGGCGTAACTCTGTGCGATTTCGATATACACGGTCGACGCCAGTTCGTGCTTCGGATTCGCCTTCAGAAACCGCTCGTGCATCGCGACGCCCAATTCCAAGCTAGTCACATTGGGAGGCGAGGGAATCTGATACGTACTCGCCAACCGATACGCGGATTCCGCGATCAGCTCGCCGCCGTGTTTCTTGACGAGATCATTGGCCAGAAAGTCGAGCCAAATCTTCCGAGCGTCCGTCCGTTGTCCGGCATCGAGCTTCGCGCGGCCCAACTCGTATCGAGCCTTGACCTCTTGCGCGGGAGCACACCGCAGTTGTGCCGCAGTCTTCTCCGCCGCATGTTTGTCGAGAAACGTCTGGTATGCCGTGATGGCTTGCGGCAGTTGCTTCAACCCGTGATGGCTCTGAGCGATCCGCAACTCGACCCGCTGCGTGGTTTTCACGGACGGCTGAATCTTGAGTGCCTCGGTGTAATACGTCAGAGCCTGCTTGTAGTCCGGTTGCGGCTTGGCGGATGGATCCTTCGCGGGAACTCCGTCGAAGTACCGATCGGCGAACTCCAGATAGATCCCGGCCAATTCGTCACGACGCCCGCTGGAGAGCAGCCGATCCGCCGCGTCGCGATAGATGTCGCCCGCCGCTTCGTAATTGCGTTTCCGCACGAGCACATCGGCTCGCCCAAACTGAGCCCGCCAACGCCACCCACTTTGCGGAAACTCCTTTTCCACCCGAGCAAACGTGGCAATGGCCTCATTCGATTTGCCGAGTTCCGTTTCCGCGCGACCCTTGAGATACAGCAAGTAATCCTTGGCAACCGATTTCTTGTCCTTCAACTCGGCCGAAATCAACCCCACCGCCTTGGCAAAATCCCGAGCCCCCAAAGCGTCATGAATCTCGCCAGCCACCGGAGGGAGAGAAGTCACTCGCGCGGCATGTTTGGCATCGCCTTTCTCGACCACAGCCTTCTTGACGGGCACTTTTGGGGTGACATCTTGTTTGACCTTGGCCTCTTGCCCAACAAGAGCACTCGTGGCAACGGCAAGCACGACAGCGGTGAGCGTAAACAGGCGGCGCATGTGTTTCTCCCGGAAAGGGAACGTCCGAGGCAAAGTGCCCAGCGGCGATAGTTGACGAGTTGAAGTGGAAAGACGCGGCAAACCGGAGCATCTCTCCGAGAATCCACAACCTCTCTGAACCA
>JAQBZS010000246.1 GCA_027622115.1 Planctomycetota bacterium
GGTCGCCTTTGCGGATCAAGCGAATGTTGTTGTCGGCGGCGTCGTACGTGTTGATGGTCTCGTTGCCCATCGCGTCGGTGACTTTCACCAGCCGGTCGAACGCGTCGTATTCGAAGCGAGTCGCATCACCCACTCGATTCACACTGGTCGATGAAATCCGCATGTTGTTGGAGGTGTCACGGTCGGTGTCATCGCCATCCACCACGGCCACGACGTTGCGGTTGCCATCGACATAAAACGTCGTACACATGCACTCGTCACCGCCGCGGACGTCGAAGCTGGTCGGATCATCGTCGGCCATCAACGCGGCGTCCGGAGCCACCGCCACGCCGGTCGATGTCTGGAACAGCAAGTCGCGTTCGTCATAAACCTTGGCGACCGCGTTGCCTTCCGGCTTGACGGTCAGCACATGGTTGCTGTTGCGGTCGTAGCGGAACCTGGTCCGCAGGAAGTGGCCGTCTTCATTGCGACCGGGATCATTGGCCGCACCATCCGCATTGGCCGCCGTGGTCGAGTCGTTCGACACTTCCTGAATCGTTTCGATGCGGTTGTCGAGGATGTCGTATTCATGGGCCGTGTCCACCCACGCCGTGCCTCTCGACGCATCGGCTTCACCACGGAACGACGGCACTCGATACGCGGGCGTCGTGGCTGCGGATTCGGGCGCGTCGGGGTTCGGCAAGATCGTGTAGACGGACGTGTCGTCTGGGATGACGTTCCACGCTTCGTCGAGAAACAGCATGTTCTGCGAATTGCCGATCAGCGTTCGGACCTGTCCGGCACCGGTTCCCTCATCGATTCGGACCAGCATGCCAGCGAAGCGATTCACGTCCCAGTTGGCGTCGTCGTCGGCCAGGAGTCGCGGCGAATTGCCGAGGCTGGCGCGTCCTCGTTCCAGGAAGAAGTGTTGCGAGAGGTCGTCATCCGGCACGTTGCCATCGACGCCCGACGTGTTGCCTCGGTCTTCGGTTTGTTCGAGCACCACGTTGCCGTTGTGGTCATAGAAGAATCGTCGTTGGTATCCAAAGTCTTCGAGGTCGATCGGCTCTTCGCTGTCGACCACGCCGGGCGACCAGAGGCCGTGGTCCACGGACGTTGTGACGGTGACGACTTCATTCAGCTGGTTAACTTCAAAGGCAGCCACGATCCCGCGCCCGTCCACGCTGCGGATCACGTTGCCCACGGCGTCGTACTCGAAGTGACTCTGCGTGTGGACCGCGTCAGCACCCGAGCTGGAGTTGCGATCCGTCGCCAGGTCAGTGAGGTCGCGGTCGGTGAGATTCGTCGGGCCGAACGTGCGCGGATCAGCATCGACGATCACTCGCCGCAGGTATCCGCCCGTGTCTTCCGCGCCGGCTGCGTTGTCGGTTTCATCGTAAAACGAATTCGGGTTTTGCTCGGCGTAGTACTCGAACGTGGTGAGGTTGCCTTCGGCATCGATCCGCGACGTCAACTGCCCGAAGCGGTTGTAGCGCAGCAGTTCGACGATTTCCTGTTCGCGATCACCTTCCACGGCGGCCTGGTTACTGCCATCCAACAAGTACACGGTCGGGTACTCGATCCGTACCAAGTTGCCGTTCACGACGGCGGATGTGTCACCATCTTCATTGAGGTCACCCAAACCCAACACCACGTTGGCCGCGGCAAGTCGACTTCGCAGTGTCTGCAAACCAGCCGCGTCCTCACTCAGACCGAGTTCCCGAACCAGCAACACTTCCGTGGTGAGGACGCTCTGGTCGACCGTCAGCAGTGTCGACAGATCCGAGACTTCGCCCGCGAGCAGCGCGTCCAAGTAACGCTGATCCGATTCCTGGTAATCGTAGAACCACTCGGTGGTGTATCGATCCAAGTTGTTCAGCCCGTCGACGACGATCGGCGCTTCGTGCTCTTCATCGAAGGCGCGCGAATCGGTGAAGGAGCGAACCTGGTTGTAGATGGGTTCAAAGCCGCGTTCGGTGATGAGCTGTTGCTGTTCGGCGTGGCGCATTCCACGAGAATGAACCGTGCGAATGGCGTTGCCTGCTTGGAAGCGATCATCCGTGTCCACGAACGTTGTCGTGGTGAAGTCGCCTTCAGGGTTGATCGTTCGCAGCAATTCACCATCCACGTTGTATTCGTACTTGGTGAGGAAGGACTGCGGATCGCCTGGGCGCACTTCGCGATTCGTAAACTCTTCCACGCGGATGATGTTGCCCAACGTGTTGAATTCGTACCGCGTTTGGTTACCCGCTGCGTCGTTCACGTCGAGAGTATGGAAGACCGCGCCGGGGTCATCGGGACGTGGCGACCGACCGGCCGTGAACTCGTACGTGATGACGCCACCGGCTTCGACTCCGTTGACGTTGTTTCCGCCAAGCGTCCGTGTGTCGACGCGATCATCGTCGCCATAGTCCAGTTGGATCGATGGCGTGAAGTTACCGTCCAGTTCACCAATCGCCACTTCGTTCGGACGGATGACTTCCAGCAAGTTGTGATTCAGTCGCTCGTCCGTGTTCCCGCTCGAGTACACGTACCGAGTGGTGCGGCCATCCAGGAAGTCGTTGCCAGTGGATGTGTCGTCCACGCTTGGCGACGTGACGGCCACCAGGTCGCGTTGTTCGTCATGTTCGAACGACAAGACACGCCCGGAGAAGTCCTCGACCTGCGTAATCAAACCGCTGTCGTCGTACGAGTACGTGACGGCTCGGCCCAGGGTGTCGATGACCTGATCAAGCCGCCCCACTTCGTCGTACGTGTATTGCATGACATTGTCGTTGCGATCCGTGATGGACAGGACGCGTCCGACCCCGATGTCGTTGATGGTGTCGTACACAACCACCGTTCCGAATTGGTCGCGTTCGCGATAGGTGCCATCGTCCAGCTTCTCCATGGCCGTGTAGAACTCGCCGGGCGATCGGTACGAGCCGTCGGCTTGCCGTTCGTACAAGTCCATGCGACCACGACCATCCAAACGCACGATGTCACCGATCTCGACACCGGCGTATGTCTGGCTGATGCGGTCAAAGTTGGCGTCCGTGACTTCGCCGATGCGTCGGTTGTCCGTGAAGTCCCAACCCTGCCCGAGCGCGGTTTCGAAGTTGGCACCACTGCGGTACGTGCGAGTGAACGACCAATCAAAACCTCGGCCGGGAATGGACAGGTCGGTGACCGTTTCCGTGTACTCGCCCGAGTGCAAGCTGACGTTGCTCTCCGGGAAGCCCGAACTGCTGCCTCCCGTGGTCGAGGCATTGCCGTCGCCGTCCGGTCGCAAGTGCATACTCCAATTTGCAGAGGGAACGCCTGAACCACCGTCTTCCCGGATCTTCATCGACCAATCCGCAGGACCCGACCAGCTTGCTCGGGTTCAAGCGGCGAACTGATACCCATTGCCCAAGATGCACTCTGAGTTCCCCAACCAGCTTGTTCGGGTTCAAGCGGCGAACTGATACCCATTGCCCAGGATGCACTCTGAGTTCCCAAACCAGACTGCTCGGGTTCAAGCGGCGTACTTAGATTCGTTAGCCAGCCGTGATCGGGCCGACTCCAACCGGCGTCAGCAGGCGTGCCGGGAATGCAATCCTGCGGCTTGTTGGCCGGAGCCGGTGCGAACTCATGTTCGTCATAGACGTAGAACCCGCTCAGGTTGTCCAACGCGTTCATCATGTCACCGCCGCCATCGTCACCGCCGCCATCGTCGGGATCAGGCGGTGAAGTGTCCTGCGGCGTCGCGAAGTAGTTGAACGGCGCGAGGAACGGATCAACCGCGACTGTGGTCGGGCTGCCGTCGTAAGACTGATACTTCAACTGGAATGTCACGCTCTGCCCAGCCGCCAACGCGGCGAGGTTGTCACCGGCGGTCAGGGTTTCGCCGCCAGACACATTCAGCGCGGTGCTGTCCATGACCATGCGAGCCGTCCAGCCATCGCCCAAATCCAGATCGACGATCGCGAGTTCACCACCGATCCCACTGCTGAGTGCGACCGCCTCCACTCGGGCGTTGGTCGGCGCTAGCACGGTTGCCCCATTGGCATTCGAAACCGTGTACCTCGTGCCGACGCTGCCATCCGTCACTCGGTCATCGCTGCCAAGATAATTGGCCACGCCCGAACTGACGTCGAGATCCGCAAAGCCCGTGATGTTCCAGTCTTCGCCCGCCGCGCCGCTCAGGGGCGCGATCATTTTGTCGGGCGTGAAGTATGGATACTCGGCCCCGCCGCCGAAGTTCTCGCCGCGAGTCGGCGTGCCGCGTAAGTCTGACCGGGACGTCCCGCCGCCCGGCGATCGTCGAGTCACCACGCCGTTCAACGTGATGTGTTGCCCGACGTTTTCCAGCGGCCCGCTGTTTGACCCAAAGAAGATTTGCACGGCACCGGCGTCAAAGCCCGCGTCCAAACTGCCGGCTTCGTCGTACAGCGGGATGCCAACAACAAGGTCATCAAAGTTGTCGATGCTGCCAGTCGTGGCGAACGATGGCGGCGGCGCGGGCGGTTCGCTCGTCGGCTTCTGAGCCAGCAACCCGGTGAATTGGTATTCCTGCTGGGTGGGCTGGGGATGCGGCACTGGCGGCACGGGCACGATCAATTCGCCACCGTCAAAGTTGCCCGTCTACAGCGTCGCCCCGAAGTACGCGTTGTCCTGAACGGCGCCGGCGAAGTTGAAGTCGCTGAGCGTGAGAGTACGCGGCGACGCATTCGAGTTGTTGAGGTACACCAGCGCCTTGCCCGTATCGGACTTCGATCCGCCACTGTTAAACGTGATGTCTTCACCCGGCACGCCAATCGCGAGGTCATCGCGCTGGTTGGGGTCGTAGTCTCCACTGGCCAGCGCCGCACCGAAGTAGTCACCAGCCTCGATGGTCTGGTCCACGTAGGTCTGCGTACCAACTTCATCGAGACGCGATGAACCGCCGTAGAACACATGCGCCATGCCGGCATCAACTTGGCCGTTCACGTCTTCCAGCGGCACGCCGATCGCCAGGTCGTCTCGACCGTCCGCGTTGAAGTCGCCCGAGATCAACGACGTCCCGAATCGATCACCGGTCTCCGCCGCGTTGCCCGCCTTGTCCTGGGTCAGCAATTGCACGTTGCCGGTATTCAGCCCGGTGGCCGACCCGTAGATCACCAACACGGCCCCCGCGTCTTGAGCCGAGCCCACGTCGTAGCCAGTGATCCGATGGCCAAGTCGTCAAATCGGTCGTTGTTGAATCGGCCGACCGCAAACGTATGTCCGAATCGATCATCCTGCCCGGCCGTGCCCGCGCCCGTGCCATCCAGCGAGATGAACTGGTTGCCGGGAATGTTGCTCCCCACACCGGGATCGAGCCCAAACCCAGGCGTCACTCGGGAATAAACCACATTGATCGCACCGGCGTTGGCCACGTCACCCACGTCTTCCAACGGCGCGGCGATGGCCAAGTCAGCCGAACCATTGCCATCGAAATCACCCGCGATCAGCGTTGCTCCAAAGCGGTCCACCGCTTCCGATTGATCGGCAACCGCAACGCCGCCGAAGACCGAGTCCTGCGACCAAATCTCTTCGTTGTTGTTCGGGTTATTGTCTGCGGCACGAGCCGAGTAGACCACTCGAACTTGCCCAGCGTGCGCGTTGTGACCGGGAACACCGATCGCCAAATCCGCCAAGCTGTCGTTGTCGAAGTCGGCCACCGCGATCGCCGAACCGAGCGTCCAGTTGGCATCCGGTCCGCCCGAGTAAGGATTGGGCGAATCGGAATACCGCGCGTCAAACAGCCCCGTCACACCGGCGTCCAGCCCCGGCACGTTGTTTCGCTGAGGCACACCGAACGCCAGCGACACATTTCCGACGTCCACGATGCCGACTTTGTCGACGCCGGGATTGGGCACGAACAACTCGTCCGCTCCATCGCCGGTTGCGTCCCCAGTCATCGGATTGGCGAACGGAGTTGCCGACAGTAACCGTCGCTCTTCGAGTGATTCGAACCGCAAAGTTGCACGCCGTTTCGACTGCTGCTCTCGCTGCTTCATCACATCGCGAGACCGGGATGTGGAATGCCGTTGATTGAAGACCCGACGCAACGACGCAAGCCAATGGAACAACATGCCGGAATCCTCAAGCAGCGAAAGATTCGAACTGAGCAACCACCGATTAGGACGAGGGGGTTCGCTCCCGTCGAACCCAAAGTGAGGTTTCAAAAAAGACCCAGCGCGATTAATCGCGTGTAGACCCGCTGATCCGTACAACCACTACAACCGTAAGAGATACGTGCGGTTCGACCTCGTCATGCAACGCGTAAGCCTGACCTCGAAGCGGCAAACTCGAACTTAGTCGGCTTTACGCACGGACGGCATCCGATCAACAAAGCCGGCGCCGGTCAGTCGAGTTTTCCACCGCGCGGCACGAGGAAATCGATTGTCGCGCAATCCCGTCCGGCGATGAAATCAGGCCGAAACGCAGCGATTTCGTCCAACAACGATCGTGCGACCGGACGTTTCAGCCCGCTTGTTGGGGCCGATTTGCAGCAGTAAGATCGCGATCCGTTTGCTGGCTGTTTCATGTTTTTGACGGGCGTTCCTGTCCGTCGCAGGAGATGACAATGCCCCTCGAATCCGGTGACAGCATCGAGAGTCTGCTTCAGGAATCCCGTTCCTTTCCACCGTCGGCCTCGTTTTCCGCCGATGCCAATATCAAGAGCGAAGAGGAATACCAGCAGCTTTGGAATCGCGCCAAAGACGACCCCGCCGGCTTCTGGGGCGACATGGCCGAAAACCTCGACTGGTTCCGGAAATGGGACAACGTGCTCGAGGGCGATATGCCCGATACCAAGTGGTTTCAAGGCGGCAAAATCAACGCGTCCTACAACTGTCTCGACCGGCACTTGGAAAACTGGCGAAAGAACAAGGCGGCCATTATTTGGGAAGGCGAGCCGGGCGACAGACGCGTGCTCCGCTACCAGGACCTGCATCGCGAGGTCTGCAAGTTCTCCAACGTGTTGAAGCGGCTCGGCGTCGAGACCGGGGATCGCGTGACGTTGTACATGCCGATGATTCCCGAACTGGCAATCGCGATGCTCGCGTGTGCTCGGATCGGAGCGGTACATTCCATCATCTTCGGCGGTTTCAGCGCGGACGCCATCGCCGATCGAAACAACGACGCCCAAGCCAAACTGGTGGTCACGGCCGATGCCGGTTGGCGGCGAGGCAAAGAGCTGCCGTTGAAGGCCGCCGTCGATGCGAGCCTCGAAAAGGCACCGTCGGTGGAGAAAGTCGTCGTCGTCCGCCGGACGGGATACGACGTGGACATGGTGCCGGATCGCGACTACTGGTACCACGAAATGATGGAAGACGCGTCCGCCGACTGCGACCCCGTGGAACTCGACAGCGAGCATCCGCTGTTCATCCTTTACACGTCCGGCAGCACCGGCAAACCGAAGGGCGTGCTGCACACCACCGCCGGTTATCTGCTCGGCACGACGATGACGTCGAAGTGGGTCTTCGATCTCAAGGAAGACGACACTTACTGGTGTACCGCGGACATCGGTTGGATCACCGGTCACAGCTACATCTGCTACGGCCCGCTGTCCAACGGAGCCACCACGGTGATGTACGAGGGCGCTCCCAACTGGCCGGATGAAGGCCGGTTTTGGGAAATCGTCGAGAGATATCAAGTCAACATCTTCTACACGGCTCCCACCGCCATTCGCGCGTTTATCAAATGGGGCGATCAGTGGCCGCAGAAGTATGACTTGTCGAGTCTGCGGCTGTTGGGCACGGTCGGCGAACCGATCAATCCCGAAGCTTGGATGTGGTACCACCGCACGATCGGGCAAGAACGCTGTCCGATCGTCGACACGTGGTGGCAGACGGAAACCGGCGGCATCATGATCAGCCCGCTGCCGGGCATCACGGCCACGAAGCCCGGCAGCTGTGCGCGACCGCTGCCGGGCGTGGTCGCGGACATCGTCTCGGGTGACGGGACGAGTCTCGGCCCGAATCAGGGCGGACTGCTGGTCATGCGGCAGCCATGGCCTCATATGCTCCGCACGCTCTACGGTGACCACGATCGGTTCGTCAGGACGTACTTCAGTACGATTGAGGGAGCTTCCCTTGCCGGGGATGGTGCCCGGCGTGATGAGGACGGTTTCATCTGGGTGATGGGACGCGTGGATGACGTGATCAACGTCTCCGGACATCGCCTCAGCACGATGGAAGTCGAGAGTTCTCTGGTGGCACATGCAGCCGTGGCCGAGGCGGCGGTCGTGGGATTTCCCCACGAGCGGAAAGGGGAAGGAATCTGCTGCTTCGTCACGCTCAAGCGGGGAGATGGTGACGAATCACTGAAACAGGAACTGATCCAGCATGTCCGCCGTCAGATCGGCGCGCTGGCACAGCCGGATCAGATTCGGTTCGCCCCTTCGCTGCCCAAGACACGCAGCGGAAAAATCATGCGGCGCCTGCTGCGAGACATCGCGGCCGGGCGTGAGTCCACACAGGACACGACGACTCTGGAAGATCTGAGTGTCCTGGCAAGACTGCGCGCTGACGACGAGTAGACCCGAAGCGGCAGCGCCGTCGCCCGGCAATCGTCATCGTTGTGCATCATTTCCGTGAGTTTTTTCGGTCACGACGCTGACCGGTTGAAAGGCTGATCGTGAATTCGCTGGAGCAGCTGAAGCAGCATACGGTCGTGGTGGCAGATACTGGTGATATCGATGCCATTGCGGAACATCAGCCGCGGGATGCAACCACCAATCCGTCCCTGCTGTACAAG
>JAQBZS010000247.1 GCA_027622115.1 Planctomycetota bacterium
GTCGTCAGGCTTGTGACCGAGCCACGAGGGTCAGGCATGGCTCGGTCCGGCGGGGTCACACTTCAAGAGAGAATTCGTGTCGAGTTCAACAAATGGGTCGGACTTGCGTTCTTGGGTCGTCAGGCTTTTGACCGAGCCACGAGGGTCAGGCATGGCTCGGTCCGGCGGGGTCACACTTCAAGAGAGAGTCGTGTCGAGTTCAACAAGCGGATCGGATTCGGCTGTGTCCTGCATTTTTCTTAGTAACCGCGGGTGCCTTCCGGAGTTGCCGCGGTGCCGACGATGTCGTCCGCTCCGTCGCAGAAGTCTTCGCTGTCTCGGTATTTACTGCCTTCGTTGTTTCCGGTGTGTCCGTAGAGCCCGCTGAAGCTGTAGCTCTGATTGACGGCACCGAAGGCCGAGGCGACATCTTCCAATTCTTGATTGACGGCACTGGAGACTTCTGAAAGTCCAACCACAAGAGCCAGCACGCCGATGGTGGCGATCAAGATCAGTTCCGAGGAAACAATGAAACCGGCTTCGTCGTTGTAGAGTTTGGCGAGCATGTGCATGTCTATGGTCCTTGGTGATTGAGTGAAGGTCGTTAGTGGCTTAAGAGCAGAGCGTAAGAGCTTGGCGAACAGCGATCGGGATCGGTCGATTAGTACGAATGTCCGGAGTCGCCGCCGCCTTCTCCGCCGTTGGCGACCGCACAGACGATGTCGTTGTCGCCGTCGCAGAAGTCTTCGCTGTCGTTGTATTCACTGCCGGCGGTCGAGCCCGTATGACCTTGCAGCCCGCTGTATCGATAAGACTGGTTGATCGCCCCAAAGGCGGACGCCACGTCTTCAAGTTCTTGGTTCACGGCACTGGCGACTTCCGAAAGCCCCACGATCATGGCCAGCACGCCGATGGTCGAAATCAGGATGAGTTCCGCCGACACAATGAAACCGGCTTCGTCGTTGTACAGCTTGGTGATCAGGCTCAGCATGTTCGTCCCCCAGGTTGCTTGCGGCTTGTTAGGCCCTTGAAACGTTTGAGTCAGGTGATGAACGAGATGTAAAGCAGGCTGAATGCCAAAGCCGAAGTCGTGTTCAATTCTCTTGACAAATTGCTCAGCACCGTGAGCGCAAGCTGTTGTCCAGACAGGGATTACGAACTTTGCGGAAAGTAAACCGCAGTTCGACGGAGGCGATTGACTCGAAATCGCGGATGATGCCAACCGGCAACAGGGCAACATCATTCGTGGCGAGGATCGGCCCTAAGTCACGTCACGACAAAGAATTAGGGCGTGGTGCGAGTGGCCGTGAGTCGTGTGGCGTCACGGCATCAATCACGGCAACGTGGGACGGCGGCAAGCTTACGAGTCGCGAAGTGACGGCATCGACTCACGCCGTTCCACTTTCGGACCTGCCGTCCAGCAAAGCACTGGCGGCAACGGCTGGACGACTTTACGTCACCACGCAGGCTGGTCGGCTGCCGTGCTTTGGTCGAAGATGAAACGGCGACTCGCTCCGGTACACAATCAAGCGAACCGGTGGGAGTCTTCTCCGCTCTCCGAACCCAATTGTCGTCGGAGCGGCTCATCGGATTCTCGCTGATTCAGCACGCACCCGCGTGCATGTTTGGAGCCTCGGATGTTGTCTGTTGCCGGAAGTCGTCGCGTTGCGTTCATGGTCGGGGCACTCGTCTTCGCGAGTTTTTTTGCGTACTCCGCCATTCGGTTCCCAGTTCCCAGCGTCAACGAACCGCACTATCTCACCAAGGCTCGCCATGTTTGGGACGCGAGTTGGTGTGCCGGAGATTTCTTCCTCGAATCGTCCAATCCGCATCTTGTGTTCTATCGCACGATCGGTGGACTCACTTCGATCTTGCCCTTCGAAGAGGCGGCTTGGTGTGGGCGAGTCCTCTGCCAAGGCATCCTCGCCGGTGGTTGGTGTGTGTTGATGTGGGCCATCTTGCCCGCGCGCTGGTCGCCGTTGTGGTCGGCCTGGGTGTTCATGGCGATGGCGGTGACCGGCAACTTTTCAGGCGAATGGCTGCTTGGAGGGGCTGAGTCCAAAGTTCCAGCCTACGGATTTGGATTTATGGCGCTTGCCGCATTGATTCGCTCGAAACCGATCTCGGCCGGAATCACGGGCGGTCTGTGCGTGAGCTTTCACCCGGTTGTCGGGCTGTGGCTGGGACTGTGTGCGATTTGCGGTTTGGCTTGGCAACAACTGGGGCGAGTCCTACGACGAAACCGTTCCGCCGCCGATTCGATCGCCCGGACCTCTATGGTCAAACACTGGTTGATGGGAGCCGTGATGTGCGTCGCACTCGCGGCTCCGGGAATGATTCCAGCCGTTGAGATCATCCGTGACTCCGAAGCCACTGCCGACGACGTCATTAGCGCCGATCATATTCAGGTCTTCCATCGACTCGGCCATCACCTCAACCCCATGCGATTCAAACGGACGGCGTATCTGGGATACGCGCTGCTGTTCGTGACGTGGCTCGTGATCCGCCGATGGTCCTTTGCGAACGACAAAGACGATGGCACCAAAGCCTCCGATGCAGGCCGTTCGGCCGAATCCATTTGGACGGCGTGCGTCGTCACCAGCGTCTTGGTTGCACTCGCGGGCGTTTGGATTGGTTATCGAGAAGCGGAGGAACCACCCACCGATCTCGACGTAATCCGAGCCGAGGCTTTGAAAACGAAGTACCTGAAGCTGTATCCGTTTCGAGTCGCGGACGTGCTGTTGCCGATGGCGGCGTCCATCTCACTGGTGGGCATCGCTTGGCGAGCCGCATTAACCACGGGCCGACCCGCACAGGCCGCTCGACAACTTTCGTTGGCCACGCTGGCACTATTCGCGTACGCCCTGCTGACACACGGCGTTGACCGCAACCCAAGTCGCATGAAGCCGGAGCGTTTGGCGAACTGGCTCGAAGTGTGTCGCTGGATCCACGACGACTCGCCACCCGACGCGTTGGTTTACATCCCGTCGGGATCGTTCGCCTTCAAGTGGCATGCCCACCGACCCGAAGTGTTTTCGATGAAGGATTGCCCGCAAGACACCGCTGGAATCCTGGAGTGGTACAGCCGCTGGCACGCATTGACCACTTGGGAGATCGAAGCGGAAGCGGACGAAATCTTCACGCAGACGGAGCTGGATCAGCTTGCGAGCGATTACGGAGTCCGCCTGCTGATCACCCGGAGGGGGAAGTCGTTTGAGCCGCAACCGCTCTTCAAGAACAGCAGTTATGCCGTGTTCGCATGCGTGGCGTCGCCCACGCAGTAGGGCAAGTTGGTCGAACTGACGCGAACGACGTTTTGTTTTTCTCAGCCGATCATTCATCGGGATCGCGCGGCCGGTGGGAACCGGCCCGAATCGCCGACTGTGTTTGGATTCGTGGTCGTTCTGAATTCGTAGGGAAGCCTGAAAAACATGGTCCAAAACGATATTTGGTTGCGGCAAAGTCGCGTTGGTTTATCGTCAACCGAAGGTGAAATCCTGGCTGGGCGTTTCAATTCCTCAAGAATTCTGGATCATGCTGCGTCTGGAAGTGTCGCACCATGAGATCCTCTTCTTGAGACGGAAACGTGATGAGCAATACGAGTCGATCGTTGAATGTCGCCATCATTGGCGGAGGCATGTTTTTTGACGACATCATCGGGCAGACCTTCAAGGACTTTATGCGCGGTGGGATTGCCGGCGCGTTGAACAGTATCGGGATGAGTCACCTGGCTGCGGACGTGGCGGATGTCGAAATTCGAGTCTCGGCCGTGGGAACTCGCAGCGAACGCAGCGGAACGGCCGGGCGGATCGTGGATTGGTTTGCCGAGGACTTCCCGGATCGCCCCATCGAAGCGTGCTATGGCGAGACGGTGTGGAACGACATTATCGCTCGACATCAGCCGGACGTGTTGTTTGTCGCCACGCCGGACCACGTGCATACGCGGCCGATTCTCGACGCACTCGACGCGGGTTGCGACATCGTCACCGAAAAGCCGCTGTGTCTGACGATGTCGGAAGCCGATCGGATCATCGCCAAGGCCGACGCCGCGGATCGCATCGTGGCCGTCGACATGCATAAGCGATTCGACCCGTTCGTCCGCGACATGATGTTGAACGCGAACGAAAAGTACGGCTCGATCAATCGAGTTCGCACGGTGCTTGAAGAGCCGTTGGAAGTGAGTACGGACATCTTCGCTTGGGCCGAACAGAGCAATCCGTTCGCCTACGTCGGCTGCCACTGGCTGGACGTGGTGCATCATTATCTCAAGGTGAAGCCGGTCTCCGTGTTCGCCACCGGACAGAAGAATCTGCTGCTCAATTGGGACAAGCACCACGCAGAAATCGCGCGGCGGCGCGGAGTCGATCCGTCGTCGTTCAAGCGACGCGGGTCGATCAATACGTGGGATTCGATCGATGTCGCCGTGACGTACGACACCGGCATGCGAGGTGATTACAACAACAATTGGATCAACCCGGCCGAATTCGAAGGTGCCGTCAATCAGGAAATCGAACTCTATGGGATTTACGGTCGCGGTCTTGTGGACCAGCAAGAACGCGGCTTTCGCGAGGCGGTGATCGGCGATGGGTCGCGGACCCGCAATCCGTCGTTCGGCGGTCGCATGCGGCACATCGGCGGAAACTTGGAACTCTTCGGCTACGGCAAGGCGTCGATCTGCTCCGGACTGTTGGCGATTATTCGTCGCCGATTGCTGGGGGAATCGCTCGCATCGCTGGACGAAACCTATCCCACGGCGCGGAGCCAGCGAGACATCGTGCAAGTCATCGAAGCTGCGTCGGCGGTTGCCGAAAAGAACTTCGAGCATTTCGCCGCTGGCCGAGGCACGCCGGTCACGGCACAGCTTACGGAATCCGAGATTCGCATCATCGAGCCGTAGTCGCAGCGATCCGTGCGGGGTCTGGCTTATGGGGTCTGGCTTATGTTGTCAGATTCGGCGACCGCGCGGGGTCAGGCTTACGATTTTCAGATTTGGCGGGCGTTTGATGCCGGATTTCACCAACAATGCAGAACCGCCAAATCTGAAAACCGTAAGCCTGACGCCCAAGTTCTCAACACTCGCGTTTTTCGAAGTGCTTCAAATCAATCAGGTCGCCCGAAAATCACGTCGCCCACTCAATGGGAGCGGTTTGGGGACTGGGGCGTCAGGCTTACGATTTTCAGATTTGGCGGCCTCGTACGCTACGTGAAGATCGCGTGGAATCGCCGCCAAATCCGAAAACCGTAAGCCAGACACCGACAAACTCAAACTTAGGACTCACCACCGTGCGAATTGCGTATCTCGATTGCTCAACCGGTATCAGCGGAGACATGACTCTGGCAGCGTTGATCGACGCGGGAGTCGATGTCGATCGCATTCGTGCCGGGATCGATTCGCTGGCCTTGGAAGGCGTGCAGTTGTTGACGGAAACCGTCATCAAGGGTGGATTCCGATCGACGTACGTGCGAGTCGATCATCCCGAACAACATGCGCATCGGCATCTGGGCGACATCGTGAAACTGATCGATGGTGCCGCTGCGATCGAACCGCGGCAGAAGGCATTGGCCAAGGAGATCTTCGGCCATGTCGCGCGCGCCGAAGCCACGGTGCATGGATCGACGATCGACCGCGTTCACTTTCATGAAGTCGGAGCGATTGACTCGATCGTGGACATCGTGGGCGCGGCGATCGCATTCGATCTGCTGGCGGCGGATCAGATCGTGTGCAGTCCAATTCCCACGGGTCGCGGGCAGATCAAGATCGATCACGGGGTCTGTACCGTCCCCGCGCCGGGTACGGCCGAGTTACTCAAGGGAATCCCGCTGTGGGACATACCGGTCCAAGGCGAACTGACGACTCCGACCGGAGCGGCAATCATCAAGACGATGGTGGACCGCTTCGATGCGCTGCCGGAAATGACGATCGAGCGGATCGGGTATGGAGCCGGCACGATGGAGTTGCCGGATCGCGCCAACCTGCTGCGAGTGTTTGTCGGCACGCTTCGGGAATCGCCGGAGCGAGACCGCGTGGTGATCCTGGAAACGAATCTCGACGATGTTTCGGGCGAGATCATTGGGCATACCAAACAACGATTGTTGGCTGCCGGCGCGCTGGATGTGTTCAGCACGCCGATTCAGATGAAGAAGGATCGGCCGGGCGTGATCGTTAGCGTGATCTGTCGTCCGACGGAAGTGGAGGCCCTCGAACAGATCATCTTTGACGAGACCGCCACGCTGGGAGTGCGTCGCCACACGGTTGAGCGATCGAAGCGGTCGAGGCAACCACACACGGTTCACACGGTGTGGGGCGATGTCCAAGGCAAGCTCGCGTGGCGCGGCGGCGGACAGTCGGTCTTCACTCCGGAGTTCGACGACTGTGCTCGCGTGGCACAAGAACACGGAGTTGCGTTGCGTGACGTATATCGCTCGGCGGAAGCGAGTTTCTCGCAGGATGTAGGAGCTACAGCAGCCACAGGGCACGATCACTCGCATGACCACGATCACGATCACCGACACGACCATGATCACGATCATCGACACGATCACGATCACCATCACGACCATGATCACGACCATGATCACGACCATGATCACCGGCATGATCATGACCACGACCATGATGGCTAATGAGTTGGCAGGAGCTTGTTCGGCCTCTTCAATGCTGCACGCGTCCTTTACTTCGCGGCGAACAAGATTCGCTGGTATTCCCGAAAGGTTTTGAACTCGGTCTTCGGGTCCTTCAGCATCTGTTCCCATGTGTGGATCAGCGAACGATCCTGCGATTCCAATTGCCAACTGATTTTGTGCTCGGCCTTGAGCTGGATGGTGCGTTCGTCCCGAGCCGTTAGTTCGACTTCCGTCGGCATGCGACCCAGCTTGCGGAGCGACTCGTTGAGCGCCAGCCGCGGTTCCGGAAACATCGCGTTGGGATTCAATACACAGTTCAATCGCGCCGTCCAATCGGCGTAGTGCAGATAGCGTTTCAGCGCGTCCGGCTTATCAACACTCGCGCAGCGCACTCGATATCGGCAGTACGGCGACGTCAGGGCGAGTGTCCCATTGTCGTACGTCTGTGCAAAAATCGGAGCCAGTTGCGCCTGCAACGCTCGCGCGATTTCTTCCACGTTGGCGTCGCCGGATTCTCGCAGTTCGGCGATGTGATTTCGCATTTCAGTGGTGCGGACTTCCAGCTTGCGCCGAATGACGTCGAAGTCCACGATCGTGGCCATGCGCTTCTGAGTATTCAGCACGAGGAAGCGATGATTGTTCGGATCGAAAATGATCACTTCACTCAACGAATGCAGATAGTCGTACGTTTTCCCGGCGTGAAAAATCGTCAAGCTGCGGGCGATCACCGGCGGCTTACTGTCGTTGTTTGCCGGTTCGCGGACGTCATACACCTTGGTGTAGACGCGGTAGTCCTGTCCGAGCGATTCGGCACAGAACGTCGAGCATCCCAGATAGGCGGCAAACAATCCGACTGCGATCCATCGCGTCGATGCATTCATATTGAACCTCGTTGGTTGGCGTGTTTTTGGAAACGTAAGTCTTTGGACTTCTATTGAATCGAATCCAGACGTACGGATTCGCCCTGACGCGATTCGCTTGCGAGCGCCGCCAACACGAAACGAACGACCTCCAAGGTCGTGTCGGCATCGACGGTCGGGACGCCGGTTTCAAAACTCCGCACGATCGATTGGCACAGATTGCGGTAGGCAAACCGAGTGGAAAGCCGACGTTCAATCACGGCCCGCTCACAGAAAGCGACAAAGCCGTACGACGTGGAGCCGTCGCGACTGCCTCGCAACGTGCCGACTCGCCCATCCCGCCACCGACCGGTGACAACTTCCGCTCCATCCGTGTAAGCCGTCACCACCGATTCACAACCGGAGCCCATGAGGGCAAACAACACTTCGGTGGCGTGGATGCCGTAATGGAACAAGCCCGGATTTCCGTCGGCTCGTTTCGCGGGACCGTACGTGAACGCTCCCAACACACGACCGGTGCGGTCGGCGATGTCCGACAGGGTCAAGACGTCTTGTGAGAATCGGAGTGCCGAAGTGCCAAACACGACTTGCCGGTGTTCGTTGGCCAGTCGAAAGATTTCGGTCGCGTCCGGCAGCGAGCAGGCAAACGGCTTGTCGACGTAGGCCGGGATGCCGGCTTCCAGAAACGGTCGCACACGCTGGAGATGAGCCGATCCGCAGATCGACAACACCAGCACGCCGTCGATCCGGCCGATCATGTCGGTGGGCTGCTCGACCAGCTCCACACCACAGGACTCGACTTCTCGTGTGAACCCAGGAATCCGTTCGGGCGACATTTGCGAATCACCCGGGCATCCCAGCACGACGCGAGCGCCTTCAACGCACTGATCCGCATCAACTCCGCAATGGTTGATGCGTCTGGTGAATTCGATGCTGTGGGATGAGTCGAAATCGACAACGCCCAATCGGAGCATGAGTAGACACGAGCGCGCAGTCCGCAACAACGGGTTGCCCGTGAGCGCATCCGCGCACGGGGTTGCGTAAATCGGGTTTGCGCAATGGGTGGAGACACGGAGATCGCAGGCGGGAGAGGAGCCGTGCGTGGAGATGAATCTCGGTGGGAGAGGTGGAGAGGCGGGAAGATACTGGGCGTTCAAATCCTCAACAAGACGACTTTGGTTTGGTTGCACCACGAGGGTGCATGTCAGCTTTTGCGCGCAGACGGATCACGTCGTGGACGTCAATAGGGGTAATCTTCGAT
>JAQBZS010000248.1 GCA_027622115.1 Planctomycetota bacterium
AGTGGAGTGCCCGTCCTACAACAAACCTCGGCATTCACACCCAGAAACGGAAGAACCCCCTTTGGAGGCCTCGCTAAACCCCGGCAAAAACTGAGGCCGGAGAGGGTCAGCCCCCTTTTTCAGATAGCTTCTACGGCCTTCGCGCCAGCGGACTCTTGTTGTGCGTGACTTTGAACACCGGCACGTTTTGGCGAGCCTGCTTCTTACCGAATTCGCCCGCAAGTCGGACGACGCCCTTCTTCTCCAACAGTTGCTGGACCGATTCGGGGTTCTTCGCGGCCGAGAGGTCTGCAATCCAACGCACGCCGCTCGACTTGACCGTGTTGGCAATCACGTTTTCGATCCGATCATTGGCTTTGAATCGGCCCTGACATTCGACTCGCACGAATTCCGTATTGGGCTCCGCTCGCGAGAGACTTGCGACGTCCAACACCCATCGATCCGAGCGTTCGATCCCCTTGACCAGCCGAAAGCGGCCCTTCACGTAAGCGGGAGTTTGGTTTTGCGCCAACTCACCAGCCGTGGCCAAAATCTGTTGATCCGAGGAACTCAGTTCAAACGTCCAGCCGTCCGCCGACAGTTCCGAACCCGTGGTTTCGCCGCCGATCGCCACCAGGCCGACTTCGATCTTGCCGGATATTTCGACGTTGATGAACTCGACCGGCGCCGGAGGATCCGCTTCCGCACTCGATCCGACAATCGACGTCAGCGTGAGTACACAGCATTGAAGTAGAGGCAACTTCATGGCTTGGCTCTCTTGAGCGAGGATTGCACGCTGTCTTTGCCAGCGGCGACGGCAGGTCGCTGCGAGCGTCAGCCCGCAGACCCAGTCTAATTGTGCCTCTGGCGGGAATGCGACACAAGCTGATGTGGCGTTTTCCAGGCCGTAATCACCTCTTGGCCCGTCGGACCGACTGTATAAGTCGCATTCGTCCCATTGGTCTCACTGCACATGGGACTTATGGGACGAATGAGACCGATGAGAACTGCTCGGTGGGCCAATCTGTGATCAAGGCCCCTTGTCCTCGCGTACGAAAGCGACTCTGCCGGCACATCGACGGCTTGAGCGTCGGTTCGTGAGCAAGCTCCGGACTACGCCGCCAGTTTGCGAGCGTCTTGAGTCACACCGAGCATCGATTCATAGAGTTCGATGACTCGTCGACTGTTGGCGGCGGAATCGAATTCCGCTTCGGCGCGCGACCGAGCCGCGATACCAAGCCTCGCCCGCAAAGCGGCGTCGCTGATCAGCCTCGACAACGCCAACGCGTAATTTTCGGGATCCCGCGGCGAACACAAGAAGCCGGTGCGCGACGTGACCACTTCGCGATTGCCTTTGACGTCGCTGGCGACCGTCGGCTTCCCGGCAGCATGGGCTTCCAACAACGAAAGCGGCAGTCCTTCCCACAACGACGGCAACATTACGATATCGCTGCCCATCACCGCTTCGACCGGTTGCTCCTGCCAGCCGATCAGCGAAACTCGGTTCCCCAGCCCGGACGCCGCCAGTTCTTGACGCAGTTGCTGGTGCAGTTCGCCTTCGCCCGCCATCAAGATTCGCCAGTTTGGATCGGGTTGCAGCGTTTCGAGTTCCCGTGCGATTTTGGGCACGATCATGGACTGCTTCTGCAAATCCAACCGACCCAGAACCACCACAGCCACGTCGTGCTCGGCCAACTGGTGACGCGCGCGAAAACGTGCGCGTGATTCCGCGTGGCGACCCGCGTCCAATTCGTCCAGATTCACGCCGTTGTAGATCGTCACCGTCTTTTCGGCGGGCAACCAACCCTGTTCCACGGCTGTGCGACGTTCTTCATCATTGACGAAAACGACTTTGTCGGAATGCCGTCCCGCCCATTTTTCCGCTCGGCTGAACAGCCACGTCTTGCGACGGCTGGAGAATTCGTGGAACGCGAATCCCTGAACGTGATGCACCACCAACGGCACACCCGCGCGACTTGCGGCCAGTCGACCCACGATGCCGGGCTTCGACGAATGCGTGTGAACCACCGCGAACCGCTGTTCGACAAAGTAACGCTTCAGTTCTCGGTAAGCTTTCAGGTCACGCAGCGGATGAATCGGTCGATCCAAACTGGGGATCGTGTGGAATGGGATCTCCAGCCGTTGCAACTCGTCGGTCAACGGGCCTTCCGCTTGGCAGACCACCGACGGAGCAAATACCGTCCGATCCAAATGGGCAAAGATCTCAAGCATGGCTCGCTGCACGCCCGTCATCAGCGGCAGCACTTGCACGTGGCAAATGGGCAGCGGGCGTTGAGTTGGTCGAACGTCATTCACGAATCGCAGGCTCATGCGGAGTCCTTTCCGAAGTGCCAAGAGGAAGCGGCAGGGAGGTAGTTCGAACGGCCAAAACTGTCAACCGCGCGTCGCGAACGCGGCGACTGTCGATTGAACCATGGGTAGGACCGGTTCCTACTTCGCTCCGACGCGTTTTCGCCAGATTTCAAAGTGGCTCGCCAACTCCTTCGTTCGGTCCACTTCGCGTTTCGCGAGGTCGACGGTTTCCGTCCCATCCGCCTCAAGGTCGAAGAGTTGCCAAGCTCCGCCTTGACGCGACTGAACCGCCTTCCATTTTCCTCGGCGGATCGCGTGATGCCGAGGCACGCTCCAACAGAGCTGCTCGTGGCCTTCCCGGTGTTTCCCCTCGAAGATCGGCAGCAGGCTTTTGCCTTCCAACGGCAGCGGTTTGCGGTTGTTGAACTCGGTGGCGTAATCGCCTTGGGCGACATCGATGCACGTTGCCATAAAGTCGATCACATGTCCCATCTGGCGAGTGATCGCTCCATGCCGGCGAATCACCGCGGGCCATCGCGCCACCAAGGGTGTGCGGATGCCGCCTTCGTATGCACCGAGCTTCGTACCCCGCAGTGGCGTATTGCTCGCGTTCGCCCACGCCAGCCCGTAGGCGGCAAAGGTGTCATGCGGTCCGGGCGGCAGATCGGGACCACTGCCTGGGCGAATCGCGACGCCGTCTCTCCGCCAGTTGGTGTTTCGCGAATTTGGGCCGAATCCAAATCCGTTGCCGCTCGGAGTCAACCCACCGTCCGGAGCGGCTCCGTTGTCCGACAAGAACATGACGAGCGTGTTGTCCTCGGCGTCGGTAGCCTTGAGCGTGGCCAGCAACCGGCCGACTCCCCGATCGATCGCGGCGACCTGCGCGGCGTAGACCGCCATGCGTTCGGCTTGCCACTCCTTGAACTTGTCCGTCTTCCAGTCGTGGACACCAGCCGCTCGCGCCGCAAGCTTCCATGTCGCGGGCACCAGCCCGGACTGCCTCTGGTTTTCGAAACGCCGCAATCGAACGTGATCCCAACCCGATGTCCGATACCGTTCCCGATAATGGGCGACGTCGGTCGCGTGCGCGTGCAGCGGCCAATGCGGTGCGATGTGGGCGACGTACAGAAAGAACGGCTTCTTCCCCGCAACGCTCTCCTTCAGAAACCGCTCCGCATGGTTATTCAACGCATCGGTTAAGTAGAAGTCCTTCGGCAACTCGACCCGATCACGATCGACGAAATAGGGATTGCCCTGGACTTCGTGGAAGTAGCTGATCTTGGCCTGACACATCGGACCGTAAAACCGATCAAACCCACGATCCAACGCCGAATCCCGCCCCTGCCACTTGCCAACCATCGCGGTGTGATATCCGGTCCGCTGCAACACCTCGCCGATCGTGACACACTTGTTGAAATCTTTCGGCTCGTTCCAACGGTCACCGCGATGTCCGATTTGCTGGCAGTACAGCCCCGTCAGCAACGACGCCCGCGTGGGGCCGCAGATCGCGTTGTTGTAGAACTCCGTGAACCGCAATCCGTCTCGGGCGAGCGAGTCAATATGCGGCGTCTCGATCTCGCCGCCATAGCAGCCGATGTCCGACCATCCAAGGTCGTCGGCCATTACGAGAATGATGTTGGGACGGCAGTCGGGCGCCGGATCGGCCGCCGCCGGCTGCGCAATCAAAGCAACTAAAAACGCGATTGGGAGCAGTCGATGCATCTGCGTGTCCTTTTCTGCGACTCTTACTCCGAAGGAGTTCCACGACAAAGCCCAGGCGTCGCGTAGAGCACCTGGGGCAGCCGTCAAGACAACGTTGCGAACCGTAAAGGGCAACGCCGTGACGGATTTTCGTGCGGCGATTCGTAGGTTGGACCATTGTCCCGACCGAGCCGCACGAATGGTGGGACGGACCAATGGGGACAATGGTCCCATCCTACGGGAAAAAATCCGTCACGGCGTTGCGTAACGGGGTTTCACATGACTGTAGAACCGGACCGGTCAATCGCATTCGTTTGCGCGGCGGAGCACTTCTGCCACGAGGGCGTCGCTAAGAACGCGTGCAAGAACTACTTCCTAAGTCTTGGGTGGATGGTGTAGCTCCAGTTTGGGCAGTCTTCTTCTCGCGTGATGTTGATTGTCTTCATTTGACAATGATCGCACAGTCAGTGATTCTTGCATCGTCCGCCGTGGAAGATTTTTCTGTCATCAATTTTTCTGTCAATATTTAAATAAATGCCGGGTGCTGAATCCGCGAATTTTCCCGGAAGATCCTTCGCAAGTCTTCGTTCTCCTAACATCAACACCTCGAATAGCCCACCGAACATACACCGGAGCCAACCTCACATGATTCGCGCATCCTTTCTCCCGCTCGCATGTCTGCTGCTGGTTCTGCCCGCTGCGGCACAGGACCAGGAAAACGCCGAGGCTCTGGCCGGTCGTGTCCGCTCGGTGTTCAAGCGGCATTGTCTGCGGTGTCATGACGGTCAAGGCTCGCAAGGCGGGGACTTCGACATTCTCAACACCGACGATCTCGCCAAATCCGGCATTGTCGCAACGGGCAAGCCGGACGAGTCGTACTTGTTCGAACGCGTGCGGAAGGACCAGATGCCGCCGCGGAATATCTCGGAACGACCCACCGCTGCGGATGGAGACGCGATTCGTCGCTGGATCCAGGCGGGGGCCCCCAAGTTTCCGGTCGCCGTCGGCCGGAAGTTCATCAGCCTCGCGTCCGTGCTGACCGCGATTCGCGACCATCTCCGCCAGGCCGATCGAGACGCGCGTCCGTTTCTGCGGTACTTCACGCTGCACAATCTCTACAACAACCCGCAAGTGCTGGACGAAGACTTGCGGCTGTATCGCGCGGCACTATCCAAGGCGATCAACAGCGTCAGCCGGAAACCGAGAATCGTCCTGCCGCAAGCCGTCGATTCGGCCGAGACGATCTTTGCCATCGATATCACGGACCTCGATTGGGACCGCGGGCAGCAAGACCTGTGGCGCGAGCTGCTGCGGCTGTATCCCTACGGCGTGAAGTTCGCCAACCTGCCCAGCGAAGACCTGCGCGATCTGGATGCCGAGCTGTCGGAACTGACTGGCTGCGAATTGCCGTTCATCCGAGCCGACTGGTTCGTGGCCAACGCCATGCGACCGCCCCTGTATCACACGCTGTTGCAGTTGCCGCAACACGCGGGTGACTTGGAAAAAGAACTCGGCGTCGACATTCCGGCGAACTTCGTGACGCCCAAGCCGGAACGCATCGCTCGCGGCGGCTTCCCCAAGAGCGGGGTTTCCGGACAGAACCGCCTGGTGGAACGTCACGACGCCCAGCACGGCTATTACTGGAAGAGTTACGACTTCCTGCCGGGCAAGGGCCGGTCCAAGCTGTCCCGCTTCCCGCTCGGGCCGCTGAATCTATTTCCGCCGAACCGGCATCCGTATCCGTTCCAGGCGTTCGTGCATGACGGCGGGGAACTCATTTGGGCACTGCCCAACGGCTTACAGGGCTACATGCTGGTGAACGGCAAGGACGAACGCATCGACGACGGCCCAATCAACGTGGTCGACGATCCACTGAAGACGTCGGGCACACCGGCCATCGTCAACGGTCTGTCGTGCATGGCCTGCCACAAGCAGGGGATGATTCCGTTCAAGGACACGATCCGAGACGGCAGTGCCGTGTTCGGTGCTGCCGAGCAAGCCGTGCGTCGGCTGTATCCGGAACACGCCGAGATGGACAAGCTGGTCGACAATGATCGTGCGCGGTTCATGGCGGCGTTGCGGCGAGCGATCGGTCCGTTCTTGCTGAAGGGGCCGGATGCCGGCAAGGACTTGGAAGAGTTCGCCGAGCCGATCGGGCAGGTGGCGCGGTTCCATCGCTTGGGGTATCTCGATCTTAAGACGATCGCCTGCGATCTGGAGATCGAAGACCCGCAATCGATCCTCACCAGCGTCGGAGCTAAGAAGCTGAAGCAGTTGGGTCTGGACGTGCTGTTGAAGGAAGGCGGCGTCATCAGCCGACTCGAGTGGGAAGCCATCGACGGCGTGTCGTTGATGCAGGAACTCGCGCGGGAATTGCGATATACGCCGTATCGACCGCTGTGAAAGAATTTTCGATTTTTGATTTTCGATCGTTCTGACGCTACCTCTGAACTCACAACTCAAAACGAGCATCCTCATGAAACGATTTTCATCACTGCTACTGTTGGCCGTCGTGGCGATTCCGTGTCCTGCTCAGGCATCTCCCGAGATGCAGGAGATGATGGGACGACTCGCCGAACGGGTACTCGCCACGACGAAGGGGGATCCGGTGACCGTGGGTGTGTTCTCACCGACAGGACTGGCAGGTTCGACAAGCGGTATCGGCATCAATGCCGCGCTGACCGACGAACTCAACCGTAAGAAGCCCGGCTCGGTACGGGCGGATGCCAAGTTTGAAGTGAAAGGCGACTATGCGTTCGCCCAAACTCGGGATCCGCTTCATGGGGGGCTGAAAGTCATCAAGCTGACGTGGAAGATCTTCGACAAGAAATTTGCGGAAGTCGTCGATTCGGGCGACGCACCGTTCATCCTGCATCACACCCGCACGATTGCCGAAATCACGCAAGTCAGCGGTCCGATTTCTCCCAACGGCTCGAAGCAGAAACGCAACCAGGAACTGGACAAGCATCGCCAACGGCCGAAGACCTTCATTCATGGGCCGGGCGACACGCTGATCGCTAGCTCGGCAGGGAAACCGTACACGGTGCAGATCAGCGTCAAGCCGTTCAAGGACCACAAGAAACACACGGCCGTGGCTCGCAAGGCGACGGACGAGGATGGAGCGGCGTTTGTGGACATCAAACGCGACGAGCTGTACGAGGTGACGGTGTTCAACCACACCAACGTGGTCACGGCAGTGGCGTTGGTGGTGGATGGGATCGACGTGTTCCATTTCACGCAAGACCGCGTGTTCGCGAGCAAGGCGGACAAAATCGGCCGTCCGGCGTACTCGCACTTCATCCTGCGGCCGAACTCGTCCCGCACGATTGTGGGTTGGCACAACACGGTCAAAGGCGATGACAACTACTTACGGTTTCTGGTGACCGAGCACGGCCGGGGTGCTGTGTCCAAGTCCGGAATCAGGAGCGGCAAGGTCGGAGTCATTCAGGCCCAGTTCGCCAAGTGCTCTCCCTTGCCGGCCGGTGCCAAGAGTCGCAGCGGCAACGAAACCGGCTTCGGCCCGCCGGAGAAAGTGGCGGACAAAGTGTTGCGGTACGAGATCGAACCGCCTCACGATTTCATTGCGGTGCGGTATGATCGAATCGGCGATTGAGTTCCGGGGTCAGGCATACGTCGTTCAGATTTGCGTGCCGGGGTCAGGCTTACGTCGTTCAGATTTGGCGGGCGTAGGATCTTGGATTCATCAACAACGTCAACCCGCCAAATCTGAACGCCGTAAGCCTGACCCCCAAGTCCTCAAGTCCCGCGTTTGCTGAAGCCGGTTCAATCCGTCCGCATCGCCGAAGCCCGGAACAACCGTGGACCAGAGCGGTTTGGGGACTGGGGCGTCAGGCTTACGGTTTTCAGATTTGGCGGCCTCGCACGCTGCGTGAAAACTGCGTCCAATCGCCGCCAAATCTGAAAAACGTAAGCCTGACCCCGGACTGCTCAGTCGTTATAACCGTTAGCCGCAGGCGTACGCGTGCCGACAGCCACAACACGCGTACGCCTGCGGCTGACGGTTAAACGAGCTATTTCGACCTAATTAGGAACGGCACGATGGCACGAATTGAATGTCCCGAATGTGCGGCGAAATTCCGAACCGAAGGTACTTCGCAAGGTCCGACGTTCTGTCCGCGTTGTGGAGCCAAGTTGAATCTGGACGAGAGTTCTTCGCAGGCCCCGCCAATACTGCCGGGTAAAACAACCGCGATCGCGACTCCAGCGACACCGCGAACAACCACGCAACGGTCGCGAAAACCGGTCATTCTTTGGAGCATCGGCGCCGCAGCAGCGGTCTTGATCGTCTGCATCGCGACGTTCGTCATGCGCGATGGGAACCGGATCGCGAACGACAATCCGCGTGGCGCGCGGTCGGCGGGAGAGGATGGAGCACCGCCGGTCGCGGCGATGACCGGCCGCAAGGTGGCGTTGTTGATCGGTGTCAATCAGTACGAAAAACGCGGGTTCGCGGAAAAGCCGTTGAGCTATGCCGAGCGGGATGTCGACGAACTCGCACAAGAATTCACCAAGCACAAGTTCGAAGTGCGGCTCTTGAAAGGCAGCCTGGCGGGCGCGGATCGGGCCACCAAGGCGAATATCCAAGCGGCGGTTGACGCGTTGCTTACGGGACGGAAGGCGGATGACTTGGTGTTGGTGGGTCTGGCCGGACACGGACAACAAATGCCGTTGCGG
The DNA here is from genome assembly GCA_027622115.1 of Planctomycetota bacterium. Lineage (GTDB taxonomy): Bacteria > Planctomycetota > Planctomycetia > Planctomycetales > Planctomycetaceae > JAQBZS01. Next base: position 8,689 of record JAQBZS010000248.1, read on the forward strand.
GATGCGGACGGTCGGATTCGCGTC
>JAQBZS010000249.1 GCA_027622115.1 Planctomycetota bacterium
TTCTTCGATGCGACGAAGTACCGTAATTAGTTGGTCGGCGTCGTTGATCTTCAATGACTGTGAAAGAGCTTCTTGAAGCGTCAAAGCTGCGGCTGCGGATTTTGATGCGGCTTGTTCATCCTCAGCGACACCGATCAGACCGAGTGCCCGAGAATACGGGCTACTGGTGTCGCTGCGGGCGACGAAACCCGCCTCCGAAAAATCACCGGTCTTGGAAAGCGTGTCACTCAGGCCACGCGTCAATTCACCACGCTTGACCCGATTTGTGACCGAATCAATTCGCAGCTTCAGGCTCGCCACGCCTTGATTTGTACCGAGGCCGATCTTTTCTAGATCGCGTAACGCACTCTCCGCACTCTTGATGACATCTTCGGATTTTTCGACGTCTGTTTTTTGGGCGTCAGCTTGAGACACCGACAGCACGTTCCACAACAAGTAGAACGATGCGGTGCCTGCCCACTGAAACAGCATCTTCCTGTTACGCCAGCGAGAAAATGACCACACGACCAACCTCCTTGTTCAAGTTGCAGCGAACTGGACGGACTCTCAAGCGTCTCGATGTAGTGCGCGCGTGTGAACACTGCATCGACTATTAAGTGCTGCAAACACCTCAAGAAAGCACAGCCGCGTGATTTTCGCGACCCAATTTGCTGCGAGAACCAGTAGGACCGTCACAATCCGGATTATTTAACACCCGAATTTCGCATTTGTCGGGCATTCACGCCCCATCCACTGGCCCGGTTCCCTGTTCGTGGCATTCATCGCATGCTCTGAAATTCGAGTTCATCGCCTTCCAGCGGAATCTCGTTACGGCGCGGGTTGGGAACGGCGCGGTTCACGGTGATTTTGCTGTCACCCAGATTGATCACTGAATCGGCATCCTCGGGGCTGAATCGTCTACCCGTCTGATCCTGAATGCGTTGTACGATCGGAGCCGTGTAGCTTTCGGGATTGCGTCGGATGACTTGAGCCACGCAGCCGTCGCTCAGCAACACCAGACTGCCGATTGGAAACAGCGACAGCGCCCGCAACAGGGCTCGCACGGCGTCTGGATCGACGAATAAATCGCGTGACTGCCGCAATAAGCACTCCATGGCGTGATAGGGCATGACCGGCGAGCGATAGGGGCGGGCGGCTGTCATTGCCGCGTAGCAGTCGGCCACGTTCAGGATTCGCGCGAACGGATGAATGTGTTCGCGAGTGCGTCCACGTGGATAGCCTCGACCGTTGGGGCGTTCGTGAACTTGATACGAGATCTGCTGCACCACTCGGGACAATCCATCCATGCTTTCGAGCATGTCCTGTGTATAGACACAATGCTTTTGGACTTCGATGTATTCCGTGCGAGTCAGTCTTCTCTGGACTTTGCGGATTTCTTCGGGGACTTTGCTCATGCCCCAATCGTGGATCATGCCGCACAGGCCGATCATCCGGACCGAGTCCGCGTCCAACTCCATTTCGACGCCGATCGCCATGCCCAGCAGGGACATTTGCAGGCAATGTTGGGCCAATTCGTTGTCCGTCCCCGCAAGTGATGCCGTCGTCAGGACGTTCTCGCAATCCGCCGTCATCTCGGTGAGATTTTCCGCCGCCATCTGCGCCACCGCGCTGCCGTTGATTCGGTCGCCCCGCAAGTTTTGCTGAACCATCAAATCGATCGACTTGACGGATTTCTCGTGCTTTTCGGAAAGGCGTTGTCGATTGACGGGGTCATACGCCTGACAACCATGAAACACCATGCTGTTGCGAGGCGAAGCGTTGGCGTCCAGGTTTGACAACCTCTCACGCAGGGAATCGTCAAATTGTACACCCGGTAGTTCGTTGGCGAGATCACCCAGCGTTGCGGAAGCAGCGTCATCGGGATGCACGCCCACCGAGTCGATTCCGCGGATCTGCATCAGCTCTCTGAAGCGGGGTGTGATTTCCGAGTTTTCCGCAAGCAGCAGCACGCCATCCGCATCGACAATCGGGAATTGCAGTCTCCGACCTTCCATGAGGTCATCGACGCGGACCTGAATCATGCGAGATTCGGTTGGTGCTTGATTCGGTGAAGAATCCATTTCACGCAATCATTGATTCGAAGGCACATCGTGAGTGTGGTCCGACGTGCAATCGTTTGTCGTGGGAATCAAGGAAGACCCAACATTTAGGGAGAATACCTCAAGTCCCATGATTTCCAATATCGCAATTCCCTGACGCAGCCAACGAGGGGCCGCGACACCCGTCAACGATCGGTGTCGCCATCGTCGATCCGAATGAAGCGTTGGCCAACTTTGAGCGGGTGGCCAGCGAGATAATCGCTGGGCGGCATCGGTCGCTTGCCTTCGGCTTGCATTTGGACGATTCGCACGCGGCCATCGCCGGTTTGCACCACCAGGCGTTTGGAATCGACATCGACGATGGTGCCCGGTTCCGCTGCGGATATCGCAACATCGCCGTCATGTCGAGCGACGGACAAGATCAGTAGCCGTTCCGGCTTGGCCTGTGACTCCACAAACGTATACGGCTTGGGCCAAGGCTGCATGGCTCGAATGTGCCAGTCGATTTGGTCCGCCGATTGGCCCCATTCGATTTGTCCGTGCGACTTCTTGATCCGCGGCGCGCGAGTGACATCCTTCGTATCTTGAACAATCGCGCTGGCCCTGCCGTGTTCGAGATCGTCCACGATCTCAATAGTCACCGGCACCGCCAGATCCGCCATTCGGTCTTGCAATTCGCCGTAGGTTTCCGTGGATCCAATTTCAGTCGACACAACGCCCAGAATCGGTCCAGCGTCGAGTTTCGGTTCGATCTGAAAAATCGTGATGCCGGTTTCTTGCTCGCCCTTCCAAACCGCATATTGAATCGGAGCGGCGCCGCGATATTTCGGCAGTAACGAGGCGTGCAGATTGATCGCGCCCAGTCGAGGAATACTCAATAGGTCCGCCGAGAGAATTTGACCATAGGCGGCGACAACAAACAGATCCGCTTGGAATTCGCGCAGCCGGTCGAGCGATTTCCGAGTGTTGATGTTGTCCGGCTGGAAGACAGGGGTGTTGTGTTGAACGGCCTGTTCCTTGAGTTCATTGCGGTGGACTCGATTGCCGCGAGCCATTCGGTCCGGCTGGGTGACAAGGCCCACGACCTGGTGATTCGACTCATACAGTTCGCGAAATGTGGGAAGGGCGAACGATCCCGTTCCCAGCATGGCAAGTCGTAGCGACATGGGTTTTCGAATGTTTCGATTGGAAGAGGTGTGCGCATCGACGGTGTGCGAGTCGACCAGTCGACGGTATTTCAAATTCGTGGACGTAGCCTTAACTCTTGGCGACCACGTCCGACCAGCGGGCGATCTTTCCAGTGCGAAACGAAACGTTGGCCAAGTGCGCGGCCGCCGCCGATCGGACACCTTCTTCGGCGGGACACGAGGTCGGTTTTCGCGACCGAACACAATTGATCCATTCCGTCAGATGGAACAACGCACCATCGACTTCGTCATAGAAATCAAGCCCAAGAATGTCTCGTTTGCCTTCGACGCGCGAACGGGCTTCGACCTTCGAACCTCGTTCCGGCCGGACTTCGTAGCGACCGCGATCGCAATAGAGATTGCCCGCCGTGCCGTGAAACACGAGCGCCGAGCGGTTTTGGTGATTGATGAACGTGCCTTCGAAATAGGCCTGTAACTTGGCAGCGGGATAATGCAGCAGCGTCTGGACGGTATCCGGCGTTTCCCACAAATCCTTGGCGGCAAAGTGATCGCCGATGCTCATCGCCGTCGTGGGATTGTCCATGTCGAGCATCCAATAGGCGGTGTCGATCCAATGCACCATCAGGTCCGTGAAGATGCCGCCGCCAAAATCCCAGAACCAGCGCCAGTTGCGAAATCGGTATTCGTCGAACGGTTGGTCGGGTGCGTTGCCGAGAAACTGTTTCCAACGCACGCTGCCGGGATCAATACCGTATTTCGTTCGCGACCACCGCGCCTGATTGCGATTCCAGGACAGGCGAATCTTGTGGATCGCTCCAAGTTCTCCGGACTTGAGGATCTCTTTCGCTTCCTTGAGATGCGGCATGTTCCGTTGTTGCGTGCCGACCTGCACGATCCGTTGGTGTTTGTTTTGCGCGGCGATGACGGCTGGGCCTTCGCTCAGATCATGAGTCATGGGTTTCTCGACGTAGACGTCCTTTCCGGCTTCGCAAGCCGCGACGGTCATCGGCACGTGCCAGTGATCCGGCGAACCGACTAGCACGGCGTCGATATCCTTGCGATCCAACAGCCGGCGAAAATCGACACTTTCCCGAACCGCCTTCTTGTCGGCCAATTCGGCACCCTTGGCGAGATGTTCGTCCCAGACATCACATACCGCCGCCAAGCGAACTCCGGGCACGGTGGCCAGTCGATCCATCAGACGTCGGCAGCGCCCACCGGTTCCGATGCAGGCGACGTTAAGTGTTTCGTTGGCCCAATACCCGCGAGCAGTTTCCACGGATGCCGCCGCGACCGCGGAACCAGCAGCGGCGGCAAGAAAATGGCGACGGTTCATGTTATTCGGCATGGTTTGGTCCTGAAGAGTGAATGGCGATATTGCGGGACGTTGGCGTGGCGATGCCTGACCCAACGTTTGTAATCAGAAAACGCTGGGATTAAGCCAGGATTTCGGCGAGAGTCCCGGTGCTGTCGGCATACGCCTTGCGTTCGATTCCCAGCGCCTGCAACTGGGTTAGCCAGAGATTGGCCACTGGTGTGCCGGTCTTGCAGTGGATGTGCTTGCCGAGCTTCAGTGTTCCGCCACCGCCTCCAGCGACAACCAACGGCAGATCGTTGTATTGATGCGTGGTGCCGTCGCCCATGCCGGCTCCGAGTGTGAAGATCGTATTGTCGAGCAACGTGGTTCCGTTGGCTTCTTCAATGCCGTCCATTCGCTCAAGCAGACGCGCGAACGCCGAGACATGGAAGCGATCCAGTTTTAGTAGGTTCTCCAAATGGTGCTGCGGGGCGTGTGTCATGGCATGGTGGCTGTGGGGTTTGTCGAGGATGCCCTCCCAGTTTGTCGGCGTCGTCCAGCGTTCGGGGCCGACCATCAACGAACCGACATTCGTCACGTGGCTTTGCAAGGCCGTCACGAGCAAATCGCCCATCAGGTGAATGTACTCGTTGCGAGGCAAATGCTCGGCGGGGCGTTCGATCTTTGCGGCGGCCAGCTCAGACTTCATTGCGTCGATCCGATCCATCCGCTGTTCGATCGTTCGAATCGCCTCGAAGTATTCGTCGAACTTTCGTCGGTCGGCGGTGCTCAATCGCTGCTGCAACCGACGGGCGTTACCAAGTGCCAGATCGGTGATGTTGCGAAACCGCGTGTTGGCTCGCGTGCCGAACAACCGGTCGTAGATGCGCCGCGGGTTTCTCATCGACGGAGCAACATGACCGGTGCCGTACCACGACATGTTGTCGAAGTAGATGGATTCAATGTTGTTCTTGTGGTCGTTGCAGCTCAGTTCGAGCGTCGAATACGGCGTTGCTTGGCCGATGCTGTCCGCAGCGATGTGGTCCAGAGTTCGGGCCAGCGGATAGGCCGAATTCTTGACCTCGAACGGTGCAACGCTGGTCAGGAAGCAGGACGCAGCTTGCGCGTGCGAGTCGGTTCCGTGCTGAAACGTGCGGTCCATGCCGGTGATCAGTGCGATCCTGTTCCGCATCGTGTGCAGTGGGGCCAGCGTGGGCGTAAATGTCAGGGGGTGGATGCCAACCGGCACCGTCTTGCCCTCGAAACGCCAAACGTTGTTCTGACCGGCGAAGCTCGGCAGAGGCCGGTCGCCCTCGCCGGGAAAGAAGCCGCGTCGCACGATTCCGTTCGGAAGATAGAAAAACGCCAAACGCTGCGGCGGTGCGGACGACTTGTTGCCGTCCGCGTGGCAGCGATCCGTGAAGCTCTCGAACCACGGCAGGCTCAACGCGACACCACCGGTTCCGGCAAGAAATCGGCGTCGCGTGACGGGGCGACGGTTTTCGTGATGAGTCATGTTGCGTCCTTTGTTTGATGTCAGGCTCAGTCGGTCGTTCCCGGTTGCAGAAATGTCACCCACACAAACGCGCGACCGGCTTCATCAATGCGTTCGCGCCGAGTCATTCGATTCGGAGTCGTTATGCCGCCCAACAATCGAAACCAACTTGTCCGCTTCGAGCGGTAATTGATTCGCAGGCTTTCGACGTCGATCCCGAAACCCTCGATGCGATAGCGGTCCACCAGAATAGGGATTTCCGCTTTGACCGACACGGCATTCAGCACATCCAGAAACCGCACGTTTTCCAGATCGATCGGCACGTAATCCAGAAACAGCTTCCGAGCGGTCTTGAGGCGAGATTCCTTGAGATCCCAACCGATCGGCCAAGTTTCTCGAGTCACCTTCAGCGGTTCGACCAGCAGTTCGATGGAACCGTCCGGTTTGCGTAGAGGATGAAACCCAAGTCCATACTCGTTGAGCAAAATTGCAAACGCGGTGCCTTTCGCGAAGCCCTTCAGGGTGCTCTTCACGGGCGGCGAGTCGGCGTATTCGGTCTTGAGCCAAGCCACTGCCTGCTCGGTCATTTTCGACGGATGCTTGGTCGGAAGTTGCAGTTTCATGAGCGCCGCGTCCAAGCGCAGCCCCGTGACTTCCGAGTCAACCGTACCGCTCAATGCGTTGTAGACCGTTTCGAATTGGGTTTTTGTGAGTCCCCACACGGGTTGTCCTTTGGGGCTTCCCTGTTCGCCATAGGTCTTAAGTTCCTCAAGCCAGACGCCAAGTTTCGCGCCGTCCGCCAAGGTGAAGACTTGGTTCTTGGGAAAGATGATGCGACCGGTCGTGTCGATGAGGCCAACCACTTTGATCTGCCGCAGGACTCCGAGTTTCTGTTCGGTGATCATCGGTTGCTCGGACTTTTTCCCCGCGCGGATGCGAACTGAGACCTTTTGTTCGGCAAACGTGTGCTGCCATTTGAACACGGAAGGATTCGGGCCGGGCTTCATTTGCAGTAATTCGACCGAGACCGTGGTGGTCTCTTTCGATCGTTTTTGCAATGTCGAGCCCGTCGCGGAATTTGAGCCCGAAGGTCGTTGCCGGAGTCCTTTGACCGTGTAGGACGGTTGACCGAGGCTCTCGTACACGTTGGCGTTCAGCATGACGACGCAAGTCACGGCACTGAGAAATCGAATCATGTCATTGTCCGTTGAAAAGATTTCGCATTCGAGTCTGCGGGCTTTCGCGGAGGGGGTCGGCCAACCGACAGAACACGTATACGTCGGTTTGAATTTGCCTTCAACCTGATTCATCGGCCACGTTGGCGGCAAACGCCAGCGACCAACAAATTCAGTTGGTCATCCGAATTGTGCCTGGCCCCGCATTCCGCATGCACTTTCGGGTGGGTGGGCGACTATATAGAGTAGTCCAACCGGCGTTCGGCTGTGTTCGCGCCTGCGAGTACATCCACCGAACACCGAGGAATGAGCCGGTTCGGCTCGCATGGCGAATGGAATCGCCGAACACCCACCGGCGACAGTTCCTAAGTTGCCGTGACCCTCACCCATCCCCGCCGAAGCTGAACGTGTTTTGGCGGTCCCACCCATCTCCAAAGCGAATCACTGCCATGCTCGTCCGGCTCGCGCTGCCGATTCTGCTCACCGTCTCGTTCGTCAGCGGTTGCGGCGATGCGCCCACGGTAGACGAATATGAGGCTCCCCACGGCGAATCCGATCGCATGCTTACGGCCATCGTTCCGGGTGGCGACAGAATTTGGTTCTTCAAAGTGGCCGGACCGCGTGAAATCGTCACCGAGCACGCCGACAGTTTTCGGGACTTTCTGAAATCCGTTTCGCTCGACGAACAAGGTCAGCCCACGTGGAAACTCCCAAACGGTTGGCTTCAAAAGGACGGTCCTCAAGGCCGTTACAAGACGCTGGTTATCGATTCGTCTCCGGAAACGCTGGAAGTCTCCGTGACAAAGCTCACCGCACCGCCGGATGATCAGCGAGACAGCTATCTGGCTATGAACGTCAATCGCTGGCGCGGACAAATGTCGCTGGATTTGACGTCGAAGGTCACTGAACCGGAAATACGCGACTACCTGCAACCCCTGGAACCCGACAGCACGATTCTGCTGGTTGACCTGCTTGGTCGCTACAAGACGGCAAAACCGGCGAGTACGTCCGCACATCCGATGCAACCGCCGATCGCGACGACTCCGCAATCACCCTTGAAGTACAAGGTTCCGGAAAGTTGGCAGCAAGGTCGCCTCGAAATCGCGGGTATTCGTCGAGAAGCCGCGTTTGAAGTTCCCAAGCCCGGAGGAGAGCCGGACGAAAAAGCGGACATCAGCGTGACCATCGCCATGGGATCGACAGAACAAAACATTGCGAGGTGGATGCGTCAGGTGGGATTGACGGATACAGACGCCAACAGCATTCAATCCAAGACAACCGTTGGTGGAAAAGATGGGATTCTCGTCGATGCGAAGGGCTCGGCGAGATCCGTGGTTGGCGTCATTGCGGTTGTTGATGACGTCAAATGGTTCTTCAAACTTTCCGGGCCGAACGAATTGGTCGATCCGGAACGAGAACGTTTTCGAGAGTTTCTTGATTCGGTCGAGTTTCCCTAAGTCGAGGGGTCTGGCTTAGGGACGGCGCTGAAATTAAACCGGCATTTGGCATGCGAGTTACCGTAGCTGGATTCGCCAGA
>JAQBZS010000250.1 GCA_027622115.1 Planctomycetota bacterium
GGGCCGGTGCCCGCTGCGCTCGAAAACTCGCTTGTTTCAAGCTCGACTCTCGCTTGTTTAAGGACTAGTCCAGTGTGGTTCCTGGATGGCAATCCGACGGTCGGCTACAGCAAACAGAAGGCAGGCATTCGGCTCATGTTCTGGAGTGGCGAGAGCTTTCATGAAGACAAGTTGCAGCCCGGTACCGGAACATTCAAAGACGCGTCAATATTCTTCACTCATTCCGAGCAGATCAAAATAACGGACATGAAACGGTGGATCAAGAAAGCGAAATCGATTTAATGGGATTATAAGAATGTAGCCAAACGAAAGGGCAAACTGGTGCGTTTGAAATAGGCGCTCCTTTTCAAACATTGGCAATTTGTAGGCGTTGACCGTGACTAACTGGTCACCGCAGCAAACCCAATCAAGAGCGACAGAACCAAGCGTTGAGCGCGAGCGGGCGATGGCGCGGGTCTTGAAGTCATGGTCAAACGCGCCCGCCGCGTTAACGCCAGCGTTCTGCTTGGAAGCATGGCAAAATACCTTCGATATGCCGAGATCCGTGGGTTCCTGCGAAGCGCCACTCGCGGGCATGCTGACGAGCGGGATACGAACAGGTTGATATATCTTGTCGGCTGTCCCGATTGGCACACCGGTGCCACCATGTATTTTCGCTCCGCGCTACCTGTAGAGTGCCCTCACGTCCAAAAACTGAATATCTACGGGTGCCCTGAATCACCGACCTTATGTGAAGAGGCTATCCTGGGAATTGCAAGCGTCTGGGTGAACGTCCCGACCGATCCGTCGGATGTTTTAGCTAGTTGCAGGTTGCAGCAGGCGTTTACGCTCGAACTCGCTCATGCTGCAGTACTTTCCGCTGCGGAACGCTTTTCCTTCGATGTGACCTCGTTCCTCGCGGCAAAGAACCAGGTCGAGGAGAACGACTACACGCTCAGGTACCAGATTGGCAAGACCAGGAAATCGCCAAACAGGAAATACGCCGCGTCCGTGTGGTGCCATTTCGACACGCGATACAGGAGCGAGTTACTTGTGACCGGCGGCGATGGCAGCCCATATTGTCGATATCAATTCGCCACCGGCGACGAGAACAGTATCGGACAACTGCGATGGCATGGAAACGGGGAGGTGCATATCCCTTTGACGGCGGTATCCGGGTGCGCTTACTGGGCGTGCTCGCTTGACGGGACATTCTCGTTCGTATTCCCGAAGTCTGAAGACGGTTCGGCTCACCATTTGTACCAGCATGCGACGATGCTGCTCGACGGCCCCTGGGTGATGCCCGACGGGCAAACGGGGATGCAGCTGCTTGAGCGTGCGGCCAACGCCGGATACAAACACGCCATTCGTCGCCTTCACACGATGCAGCAGAACCAAACGGTGAACGCGAGCGGCGGATCGGGCGGAAAATAGAGTCAACGGTTCTTGGCCGCCGCCGGGTTACCTTGGTCGTTGAACTTAACCGCTTCGCGGACTGGCGCAGTATTTAGTCGCTATGTGATGTTGATCGCGGCATCTTGCTTCTCGACCCATCGCTTCTGCGGTCGAATGTATCGATTCTACTTGCGAGAGGATCCTGCGCGCTGGGAGGATCCTGCGCGCTGGGAGGATCCTGCGCGCTGGGAGGATCCTGCGCGCTGGGAGGATCCCGGTGCGACATGCAATGCCTTTGGGTGTGTGTCGTGCGTACCAATGGGGTCGCTGCTGGCCGTTCATGATCAAAACGTGGCATCATGGGCGGCCCGCTGGTTCCACGCAGGGACGGCTATGGCTGAGGTCACGCACCGCGTCTACATCCCGCCACCAAACGCAGTCCCGCTTGCCGCCCCGACACGGCCGAGCCCAGCTGCGCCGAGCCAACACCACAAGCAGAATCGGCGGCCCCGCCGACCGGCAAGACGAAACCAACCGTCACAGCCAACAGGCCGTCTCGGCAGGCCGCGACCCGGATCGGCGTGACAGCTCGAACCGGGCGGGATAAACTGGCCCGTCCACTGCTTCCGGTGGGCATTGATTCCGCAGGTGCCTCCCGACCGCGAAGCGGCAAAGTTCAACGCACGATCTATGCGGCTTCATCCATGAAGCCGCATAGATCGCAATTCGTTTTTTAGCCTGTAACATGCCAGAAAGTGAGGGCTCAGATGTTCGCGACCGCCCGGATCACATTTCCGTTTGGGTATCCTTGCTTCACTGGGTTACCGTTATACGCTGTGCCATAACATCGCGGCATTCTCAAGGCTCCCCGTCGTTGCACTTCTAGCATTCTTAATCGCGATCTTTGCGAGTTTCGCGTGGCACGATGTCTCATGCCCTGCAAGACATGCCGCTCGACAGATTCGACGCGTGGTCTCAAACATTAAACTGTTGACCCAAGCCCCACACTGGACAGTGTTTTCGTTCGCACGCGCGAGCATTTGGTATGCTTGCCCCACATACGCTGCTTGGCTGATAATGCGATTTCGCCGCAACCGACTCAAGTCCGGTACGCCAATATGGAAACGTGATAAAAAACTTGGATTCATGCTGTTAACGCTCTCTGTGGTGTTTTCGTTCGCCGCAACGTCTGCGTGTTACCTTCATTCCCGAATGTATTGTTGATCGCAGTAATAAGCAGGCAAGCCGCAATTGACTGGCACGCATTGGCTCGACGATAATTGACAAAACTCCAACTGATCGGAGCCGACATGACTGCTTCCACGTGGACCGAATCGGATACCGTGAAGGCCGAACAGATTTGGTCGGATTACCAAAAACAGCACGATCTTTCGATCTGCATCGGGAAGACGGTCGGAATTGCCCCGAATACCGGCCGTGTTTGGATCGGTGAATCGATTCAGGACGTCTTGTCGCAACGAAACGCCGATGGAGTTGATTCCCTGTTGTTCTTCGAACGCATTGGATCAAGAACCTATTATCGCAAAGGAGGCCGGCGGTGATTGCGGGGAGTGTTTCAGATGATGGCGTACCAGTAATCACGCTAGAACTTGCCGGACGACAATAGCCGGCAGTTATTGACACGGGATTCAACGGTGATTTGGAATTACCTGAAGAACTACAAGGAGAGCTAAATGAGCAACCTGCGGGCCGACTAAGATCCGCATTAGCCGGTGGGCAAATCATCGAAGAAGACGCATATTCTATTGATTTTCCGTTCGACGATCAAATCTTTCAGGCAACTGCCACGTTCGTTCCAGATTCGCAAATCCTGATCGGGACCAACCTGCTGCGTGATTACTATTTTCAAATACGTTTCGCCAGCAAAACGTTGCGCTTAGAACGTGAATGATTATACCTGTGAGCGACGAGAAAACGCGGCATAACAATCGAGGAAATCAAAGGGTTAAACCTCTTTGTTGCCGTCTTTTGGCAGCGACTGCACTCTTGGTCGGATGGCTGACTCAAGATTGAATCGCCGAGCGAGCGATTCGGCCCATCCTTCGTCACCCAGCGGTGTGCCGCGATTGGCGCAGATGTTAACCGCCTTCAATTCGTTTTCTGTCAAGGGTTCGTTCACGCGTGCAACCCATTCTCGAAGTCCAGTCTCGAAGTCGAGGAATTGGCCACGGAGAAAGTAGACACGGTTGAGGTTCCGGTTTTTGGAGCCAGTCCAAAGTGAGCCCCAACGCCAATCCTCTACTCTGGATACGATATTTGCCCGGAGCGAGTTTCGTTCGACACAGCGGCACGCAACATGAAAGTGGTCGTCCGCCTGTCCGATTTTCAGAGAGTCTCTAGCAGATCGGTCTGCTGCCGGCAGCGAAATTCGATAACACGACTGCAAGCGACTCGACAAAGCACGCCGACCGGGACAATATCGGGCAGAAGTCGATCAATCGATGTGTGGCCTTGTGTTGCACAGCCAAGAAACCTCAGTGAATTCGTCGGTGGAAGGAACCGAAAACGACATGTACCGCATACTCATTACCGACAGCCTTTCAACGGCGGGCCTCGACCTGCTGCGTGAAACCGACGGGTTGGAAGTCGTCATTCCCGAGCAAAAATCGCTGACCGTTGCGGAACTTCGCGACGCGCTGCAGTCGACGGACGGCATCATCATTCGCAGCGCCACCAAGCTCACTGCGGAAGTCTTGGACGGCCAATCTCGACTGAAGATCATCGTGCGAGCCGGTGTTGGCGTGGACAACATCGACATCCCGGCGGCAACTCGCAGCGGCATCGTGGTGATGAACACGCCGGCCGGAAACACGACCAGCACTGCCGAGCATACGATTGCGATGATGATGGCTCTGTCGCGAAAGATCCCGAATGCTGCGGCGAGCACGCGGTCCGGGCAATGGGATCGCAAGAGCTTCATGGGCACGCAGTTGTCGGGGAAGACGCTGGCGGTCGTGGGGCTCGGTCGCATCGGAATGGCGGTGGCCAAACGCGCCCAAGGTCTGGAGATGCAGGTCATCGGCTACGACCCGTTTCTTGCCGAAGAACGTGCCGCCGAAGAAAAGATCGAGTTGTTTCGCAATGTGGACGATGTCGTCGACCGCTGCGATTACGTGACGGTGCATACTCCACTGACCGACGAAACTCGCGGCATCATCAATGCGGAACGCATCGCGCGCATGAAGAAGGGCGTGCGGATTCTGAATTGTGCTCGTGGAGGCATCGTCGATGAGGCCGCGTTGGCGGACGCTCTCAATAGCGGGCATGTTGCCGGAGCGGCCTTGGACGTCTTCGAAAACGAATCGCCGGGCGGCTCGCCGCTGATGGCAATGGAAAACGTTGTGGCCACTCCGCATCTCGGCGCGTCCACGGGCGAGGCTCAGGAACTTGTCGCGGTCGAAGCGGCCGAGTTGATGATCGGATTCCTCAAGCGAAACGACTTCCGACAGGCCCTGAATCTCGTACCGATTTCCGCGACCGAAATGTCCGAAGCCACGCCGTACCTCAACATCAGCTACCGGTTGGGTTTGCTGCTGGCTCAGTTGGCAAAACCGAAGGGCATCAAGTCTGCGGAAGTCGATTACCGGGGCGATGCCGCCGAGCGGCAGACCAAACTGATGACGGCTGCTTTTACTGCGGGGCTGCTGGGCGGTGGGAGCGACGAGAACGTGAATCTGGTGAATGCCGAGTCCGTTGCCGCCGGAATTGGGATTCGCATTACGGAAACCAAGAACCCGAATCCCGGTGCGTTTTCGAGCATGATCGAAGCCAGTCTGTACACAGATGACGGCAAGGAACTGATCGCGGCCGGCACGATGTTTGGTCGATATCTGCGATTGGTGCGATTACAGCGGCTGCAATTGGATGCGTTCCTGGACGGCTGGATGCTGATGTATAAGCACTATGACCGACCTGGAGTCATCGGGTTTATTGGGCAAACGTTGGGAAACCACAACGTCAACATTGGCGACATGGCGCTCGGTCGAGACAAGGAGCATCCGGGTGGCGAGTCGATCGCGGTCCTCAATATCGACAGCGAACCGTCGCAAGAAGTGCTCCGCGAATTGGAGCGGCACGACAGCGTGATCGCCGTGAAGCTTGTCAAACTTCCGGATGCGAACGAGCCGTTGCCGTGGTTCGGCGCTCCGTGATAGAAGCATCTGAAAAAGGGGTCTGACCCAATGATGGCTCGTTTCTTGAATCTTCGACGAAAGGCCCAGCGTGACCGAACATCTAACCGACCAGTCGCCGCTGGATGCTCATCACGTGGTCTATGTGGGGAGTTTCGATCCCTTCACGTTGGGTCACGAACATATCGTCAAGCGCGCGGCCAAGATCTTTGATCGCGTCACCGTGGGGATCGGCATCAACCCGGACAAAGAATCGTTGCTGACGTCCGACGAGCGATTCGACCTCACGCAACGCGTGCTGGCACCGATCAAGAATGTTGAAGTGAAGTGCTTTACCGGCCTGGCGGTGAATTTTGTCCGCAAGTGCGGAGCCGGTGTCATTTTGCGCGGCGTTCGCACGCTGACCGACATGGAAGCGGAATTCACCATGTCGCTCGCGAATAGCCGGCTGGACAGCGGCATCGAAACGGTCTTCCTGACAGCCAGCGAAAGTTACACTCACATTTCGAGTTCGCTCATTAAGCAGATCGCCCATTTCGAACGCGACCCAGCCGGAGACCGACTTCGCAAGTTTGTCCCCGAACCGGTAGTCGACGTGCTGATTGAGAAGTATCGAGCCGTTTAATCTGACTGATCCGTCCGATCCGACTGATCGGTCACATTTCCTGACCATCTTGCGCAGGATTTCAATCCGATTTCCGTCGCATGAGCATCAAGTCGAACTTCAGCAAAATGTCCAACAGATGTCGGCAGACTCGCTCAACCTCGTGGTCCAAGGGACGTTGCTGGTAATCGTCTGCTATCAAACTCACGATTTCGGCCATCGTGTGCGTGTTGTCCGCCAACTCCGCGAAACGACGGGCGGCTGGGACCACCTGGAAGTTGATGTTGACGTCGATGCCATCGGGACCGCTCAGCTTGAACGAGAAGACTTCGTTCTCGTCGCCCGCTCGCAGGATTGCATCTCGGAGCCCGTTCGATTCCGCAAGCCGACTGAAGAACGGAATGTTGTGCGGGTCGGAAACGTCGGCTCGGTTGTAGGGTTTCGTCGACACCCACATGGAATGCCACACGATGTTGCCCCAAAACAACTCGGCCGCCGCCAATTGGTCTCGGTACGGCAGCTTGCCGACTCGCTCTTGGAGTTGTTCGTCGCGAAAGGCAAAACCGGGCTCGTAAAAGGCGCGGGCTTCCGTCGTGAACTGCGCATGATGCAGGCTGGCTCCGTCCAGGAGTTCTAGGATTTCGTCGATAGCGAAGCAGTGCGAATTGTCCAGCGCGGCTTCCACGGGATTGATGTCCGAGACCATCGCTTCGGCCCGCTTAAACCAATTGCTCGCCGGCAGCGATTCGACCAGGAGTCGTGTTCCGTCAACTCGAGCCACTCGTGAATTCGTCGCGGAATTGATCAGGCCCGTCAGAGCCCGCAACTGTTGCAATCCAGCCTGTGCCCAGCGGCCGGGGACTTGTAGCCACATGGCGGCTTCGTCCTTCATGACCGATCGCAGCGCGCCGAGAGCCGTATCCGCATGTTCGGCTCGCGAAATCGCGTCTCCGCAGCCCACGAAATCGAACGACCCACCGTCGAGACTCGGCAAATCCTCAAGCGAGCCGTCGATCCATTCGATGCGATCTGCCAATCCGAGTTTCCGCAACCGGCCTTGCGCGATGGCACGAGCGGCCCGGTTCGGTGCGAGGGTTACGATTTGGGCGTCGGTCTCTTGAAGTTGGGCTGCCAGGTGCGTGAGCGTGTCGCCGACTCCGATCACGAGTGCCCGAAAGTTCGCGGAAATCTCCAGCCGCCCGCGAAAGCAGTAGAAGTTGACAGCGTCGAGATCGACCGGCGTCGCCACGTCGAAACGAGTGTCGTCGGGTTGCGACGAAATTGTGGACGCGGTTGATTGTCGAACGTTGGTCGTCATCAGACTCCTCCATGAGTCGGGCAGTGGATACAACGGTTGCGCGGAAAGGACGTGTTGAAACGAATCGGCAATTCAAGCCCGCATGCACAATCTAGTCCGGCACGACCAGCAGAATTCCGACAAGTAGGTCATACGCCGCATGGGTGCCGACCGTGATCCCGAAGCCTCGCACAAAAAACAGCGACGCAAAGTAGACGCCCGCCACGGCTCGGAACGTAAAGCTGAACAGCGTGAGATGATCGCCAGCGGCTCCGATGTAATGCGCCCAGGAAAACAGCAAACTGGTTCCCAGCACGGACAAGACACAGGCCCAACTTGTCGACAGGCCCATGCGTCGAAATGCAAAAAACACAATCGGCAACAGGCACAGCCGAAAGAGCACTTCTTCATAGATCCCAGCACCGATGAACGTAATGAGCTGGGCGCTTTGCGAATCGACGACGCCGACATTCGCGGTGACTTGCGAGTTGATGCTGAAGCGATGGAAGGCCAAGTCCTGCACCTGACACACCAGTCGCAGCAAAAAGGCGAAGATCAGACTTTCGGCACACATCCCGACAAACGTGTCCAGCGACATCTTCCAGGGATGTCGTCCGGCCATATGCCACGCCAGCAGTCCACACACGATCAAGGCGGGCAGAAGAATGGCGGAGCCGAAACCGATTTGCAGCAGCGATTCGCGCAACCAGAAGTCCGCTCCGTTGCGAATCGTCTCGGGCCGATTGCCGCCCATGATCAAGACGCCGGCCTCGTAAATCACGAGCAGCGGAGCCAGGAAAATCAACGACGGCAACGGGCGTCTCGCGGTATACCAATACACCGGTGACGTCACGGGCGAATGCGCGATGACGGAATTGCTGGCCGCGATAGCTGTGCTCATGGGTGATGATCGTGAAGCAGCTTGGTCGGAACTTGAGCAAATCCGGCGCATCGAGCAGAAAATGACTGAATTCCAGTCGAACACCACCCGCGCGGACGGAATGCGTGAATCACTGTTTAGAAAATCGGTCGTACGGCTTGCCGAGCCTGAAGGTTTTTCGATTCTCGACTTGATCCACGCCATTTGACCTCGTGAAACCACGGCGTACGTTTGAAGGTCAAACGTTGAAAGCTAGAAGCTATCTGAAAAAGGGGTCTGACCTAGCTCGGATTATTCACTGTAGGGTGTGTCGAGGTCGTAAACCGTTGGTGCGTCATCAGCAAACCAATTCACGTC
>JAQBZS010000251.1 GCA_027622115.1 Planctomycetota bacterium
GATGTCGCTGGCGGACTCATATAGCACCTAAGAGTCTGCGCCAGCCCGCGAAGCGGTTAAGTTCAACGAATTAATTCTCACCGGCAAGAACCGGGAATAATGTGAATACCACGGCATTACCACTGGTTCGCGAAGAATTATCCCGAATGGCTGGTCGGGTTTATCGCGGGTTTCGGAGATGTTATCGCCGGCTGAGTTTCGATCAAGCAAAACCGGGGATAATGTCGGCACTACAGGATAATGTGTGGGCGGGATCGTGGTCGTGTTTGGCCAGTGGGGGAGTCGTTGTAGGTTCCATGGTGGCTTCCCGCTTTGGTTAACCGTCAGCCGAATAGGTCGAGGACCGGTCGCCCCTTGCCGTCTTCTGTGGCGTAGAACGGTCGGCGTTC
The DNA here is from genome assembly GCA_027622115.1 of Planctomycetota bacterium. Taxonomy (GTDB): domain Bacteria; phylum Planctomycetota; class Planctomycetia; order Planctomycetales; family Planctomycetaceae; genus JAQBZS01. Next base: position 390 of record JAQBZS010000251.1, read on the forward strand.
GACGTCGAAGGCTGTCTGGGGACTGATACCCATGGCGTGGAAGATCGTGGCGTGCATGTCCGAGACCGATACCGGATTCTTGATCGCCAAGCACGGGCGTTCCGGTGCGGATTCGCCGTATAGGTGCCCCTGTTTCACGCCGCCGCCGAACATCAACACGGACGACGCTCCCGTGAAGTGTCGATGTAATCCGTAATGCTTGATGTCTTGCAGTGTGTTGACTTTGAATGTGGCTTGGTCGCGGGCGTTTGATCCGGGCACGCCTTCGATGATCATGTCGCGGCTGAATTCACTCGCCAACACGATCAGCGTGCGATCCAGCAAGCCGCGGGCTTCCAAGTCCAGGATTAACTGCGAAATCGGCGCGTCGATTTCCTTGTGCAGTCGGTCGAGTGTCGTGTGTCCGCTGTTGTGCGTGTCGAAGTGAATGAACGGAATGTACTCGGTGGTGACTTCCACGTAGCGAGCACCGGATTCCACCAATCGCCTCGCCAAGAGACAGCCTTGGCCGAAGCGGCCGGTGTTGTACTTCTCGAAGCTGTCTTGCGGTTCCAAGGCGATGTCAAACGCGGCTCGTTCTTTGGCACTTAGCAAGCGGTTCGCGTTCTCCAAGGCGCGTAACATCGATTGCTGTTGATAGTCGGACAGGTATTTGCGATTGGGGCTGCCGTCCACCAGCTTGCGAAAGAACTTGTATCGATTCTGGAAACGTGCGGGCTGCATGTCTCGCGGCGGCCTGACGGCTTTGGCGGCTTGATCGGGGTACGGCAGGTTCATCGGCCCGAACTCGCTGCCGAAGAAGCCGGCTTGCGTGAACGCCTTGATCTCTTCGTTCTCGCCGATGCCTTCGAGCCGCTGGCCGATGTTGATGAACGGTGGGATGACGGGATTCTTCGGACCCAACACGCGAGCCATCCAGGCCCCGATGTGCGGGCAGGCGACGGTCTGCGGCGGGACGTATCCGGTGTGCCAATGGTACTGATGCCGCGAATGCAGAATGTGTCCGAGGTCCGGCAACACGTGAGACCGAATCAGCGTGCCGCGGTCCATCACGCCGGCGATCCGCTCCAAACCTGCGCAGATCTTGATGTTGTCGACTGCGGTATCGATGGCTGGAAACGTGCTGATGACCTTTTCAACCGGCGTGCCGACTTCGAAGGGATGGTAGCGTTTTGGATCGAAGGTCTCGGGAGCCGCCATGCCGCCGGCCATCCAGAGCACGATGCACGCGTCGGCTTTGGGTATTGGGTGTTGGACCTCGTGGTTGTCTGCGGCGGTTAGTAGCCGAGGTTCGCCGGACATCCAGGCGGCGGCTGAACCGGCTGCGAGTTGCTTCAGAAGCGTTCGCCGGGCGACGTGTTCGTGGTTTCGGCTTGAGTCGTTGGGGTGAGGCGACATGGTATTCCTCGGGTGTGGGCTGGTGCCGGTGTAGCTGGTCAGTCGTTGCTACCACCGACGCGGGGTCGGTGGAGTGCGTGTTTGACGTCACGGTGTTGTAGCTTTTCAGTCCTTGCTACCACCGACGCGGGGTCGGTGGAGTGCGTGTTTGACGTCACGGTGTTGTAGCTGGTCAGTCGTTGCTACCACCGACGCGGGGTCGGTGGAGTGCGTGTTTGGCGTTACAGTGTTGTAGCTTTTCAGTCGTGGCTACCACCGACACGGGGTCGGTGGAGTGCGTGTTTAACGTCACGGGATTGTAGCTGGTCAGTCGTGGCTGCCACCGACACGGGGTCGGTGGAGTGCATATAGACTTCTCCGCTGAATCGTTTATCGCGCATAGGGCGGGACGATGATGCGGATGACTCGGGTGTCGTTGGTGCCGATTAGGATTTCCGTGCCGTCGGGGTTGTAGGCCATCGAATAGGCGGACGCCGCCGGAAGCTGTTGATGGAATGCGATGGCGCTGTTGGATGCCGTCCAGATGAATAACTTGCCGGAATAGTCCAACGTGGCGATGCGCCCGAAAGCGGGGTTGTAGGTCACCGCGTAGATCGTGTGGTTGTGACCTTCGATCGAGCGGACGAGCTTGTTTTCTTCGCTGCCCCAGTTCCAGCCTTGCCATTTACGTCCCGAGCCTCCCGAAATGATGGCGTTGCCGTCATTCGAATAGACCAGGGAATAGACCGGGCCGTCGACGTCCTCGTCCAATGCTTGGAATTGCTTGACCACCGGCGGCTCCGGCTTTTTCGGTTCAGTCTTGGGATCGTCCTTCTTCGCGGGCTCGGCTTTCTTTTCGGGCTCTTTCTTCTTTTCTTGGGCCCATTGCCGAATCGTGCCGCCTGCATCCGCGCTTGCGAATTGCAGGCCGTTTGGATGTATCGAAACCGAATAGATCGGTCGTTCGTGGCCGTTTAGTTCGTGCTGCAACTTGCCCGTTTCAGCGTCCCACACGCGGAGCGTCTTGTCGGCACCGCCGCCGGCGATGACTTTGTTGTCGTTCGAAACTTGCACGCAGTAGACCGGGCCGATGTGTTCGCTCAATTCGTGTCGAGGTCCGATATCGGCTGCGTAGTAGCGTTTCAGCTTTTGGTCGGCACTGACGCTGTACAGAGTTCGGTTGTCGGCCGCGAGCGACAAGCCCACGGGGGCTCCTGTGTTGCCGTGAGCTTCGTGAGTCAACTCCAAGACCGGCTTGCCGTCGACTTGTGTGACACCGTAGTTGCGGATGATCAGGTCCGCGCCCGCGACGACCACCTTGCCGTTGCCGGCCACGACTTTCGTCAACGCGACCGGTGCTTTTACCGGCGCGATCGGCGAACCATCCGCCGTGTTCCATAACCGGACAAACGTGTCGGCTCCAACGGCGGCGAGCAGTAGGCCGTCGGGGCTGAGCGAGATCGCCGAGACCGCTCCGGTGCTACCCGCGAACTTGCGGACGGTCTTGCCGTCTTCCCAGGCGATGATCGTATTGTCGGCTCCGGTTGAATACGTCTGCTTGCCGTCGACCGACATGGCGAGTCCGTTCACTTGGCCGGTGTGCGCTTTCAGGATGCCTTGGCAAGTCGCCGTCCAGCGGCGGACGGTTTTGTCGGTGCTGGCCGAGACGATCAGGTTGCCGTCGCCCGACATCGCGACCGAGTGGATCGTGCCTGTGTGACCGACGAAACGCTCGCGGACTTGGCTGGTCACGGCGTCGATCAAGTGGACTTGATTGTCCGCTGTTGCAGCGGCGATCACGGTGGCGTCGTGGTTCACGGCGATGTCGTGGACTGCCGCGACGTTCATGAACGTGGCCTTGGCGGCGACGTCTGCGGCAGCGTTGGCGGCGGGCCAGTCCCAGACTCGGACGGATTTGTCCGCGCCGGCCGTGATGATGCTCTTGCCGTCCGGACTCAGTTTGACGTCGTTGATGACTCCGGCGTTGCCCGAAAACGTTCGCACGGCCTTGTTGTCGGCGAAGGACCATTGCCGCAGCTTGTTGTCCGCGTGCGATGCGATTACCGACTTGCCGTCGGGCGCGTAAACGACTCGCTTGATTAAACCGGCAAGCGTGAAGACTTGTTTTAGGTTGGATTCGAACAAGTAGCCGTTATTGTCGGAACCTGCCGCCACGAGCGTTTTGTTGTCCGGTGCCCAGACCAAGTCGCTCACGATGGCCGGTGAGGCCATGTCATCGAGGAGTTGGCTGGTTTCGGTTGAATAGACGCGGATGTGCTTGTCGGTTCCGCTGACGGCCACGGCTCCGTCCGCGCGAAATGCCAATCCGGCGACAACCGCCGGCGTGGCGATGTTCTTGATCGCTCCGGCCGCGGCGAGGTTCCACACAAGGAAATTCTTGACCGTGGCGTTGGCGTCGCCACCAGCTGTGAATTGCTTGCTATCGGGTCGTACGGCGAGACGACTTGGGGCAGCCGGGGCGCCGGTGAAGTCGCGAACTTTCGTGCCGGCCATGTCCCACAGGCGAATGACGTTGTCGGCTCCGGCGGTGAGTAGTCCGGTTCCGTCCGGCAACATGGCCAGGTCGTTGATGCGGTTGCCCGGGACAACGACGAGTTTCCCGGCGGAAACCGGCCAGATGCGAGCGGTCTTGTCCGAGCCGGCGCTGACCACGGTTTGGCCGTCGGCTGAAAGGTACACATCGGCGAGCCCCGTTTGGCCCGTGAAGCGTTGCAATTCCTTGCCGCTTTCCCAGTCCCACACGCGGACGATGTTGTCGTCGCTGACCGTGGCGACTCGGCCGAGTTCCGTGTTGATGTGCATGCCACGAATGGGCACGGTGATGGTGATGAGCTTGGCAGGATTGCCGTTGGCAAAGTCCCACGAGCGCACGGTCTTGTCTTCGCTGGACGCGACGATGAACTTCGAGTCGGAACTCACGGCGACGTCGGTCACCGGGCCTTGGCATTCGGCTCGCGAAAACGCCGCCGTTCCCGCAGGCAATGCCCATTTGCGAACGGTCTTGTCGGCTCCACCGCTGACGAGGAAGTTGCCGTCCGGCGAATACTCGACCGCCGTGACCGCTCCTTGGTGCCCGACAAGCAACCGCAGGAACGACACCGACACAAGTTGTGCGGCGTTGGTCGCACCGCCGAGCAGCAGTTTGGTGCCGTCGGTTGTGAACGCTGCAGAAGTCACGCCGTCGGCGACCAGGATGTCCTCAAGCAGTCGAGCGTCCGTCGTATTGAAGATGCGGACGTGCTTGTCGGCGCTGCCGGCCGCGAGCTGCGTGTTGTCCGCGCTGAATGCCACGCTGGTCACGGGCACGGTCAACTGAATCTTCGGCGGCATGGCCTGCGCGTTGTCGAGTCGCCAGAAGTGCAGGAAATTTTCCGCAGCACCGGCGGCGACTTGCATGTTGTCGGCTCGCACGGCCACGCACTGAATCGCCGCCAAGGCACCGGAGAAGGTCTTGACTTGGGCACCGGCGAGATCGAATTGTTTGACGAGTTTGTCGGCACCACCACTGATGATGTGCGTCCCGGTGGGATTGAACGTGAGGCAGTTCGCTCCGCCATCGTGAGCTGCGATAATGTGCGTGGCGGAAACGGGTGATTGCCGCAGCGTGCCGTCTTGTGCGACCGACATCACGATCTTGCCCGTGGCGTCAAACGCGGAACCGACAACCGGCTTGGTGTGATCCGTGAAGGACTGCAACACCTTGGCGGACGCCAGATGCCACACGCGAACGATGTTGTCGTCGCTGCCCGTGACGACGCGGAGTCCATCGGGAGACGGGTTCACCGAGCGCACGATCGCCGGATGCACGAAGCTGCCGATGGAGTTGCCGTCGGCGGCATTCCAGGCCCGCACGGTCTTGTCCACGGACGCCGCAAAGATCTTGGTGCTATCCGCCGAGATTGCGACGCCCGTGACTTCAGCCGTGACGCCGGTCAAGGCTCGAATCTGATTGCCGGCCGTGGGGCTCCAGAGTTGGACGTTTTTGTCCATCGTGCCCGTCAGCACGCTGGCCGCATTGGGTGCATAGGCCACGCAGGTCACGGGACCGACCGAGACACTCACCACGCGTTGCATCGCCAGTTTGGCCACTCGCACGCTGTTGTCCGACGAACCGACGATGACCGTCTTGTCATCAATGCCGAAGCTGACGGCGTTGGGCGTGGCCGGCTTCGTCACGACGAATTCCAGCAATTGACCCATCAAGTCCCACGCTCGCACGCTGCCGTCCGACGAACCCGCGATGACTCGCAAGTTGTCGCGGCTAATCGACACGCTTGTCACTGCGGCCTGATGTCCGGCCAGCGTAGCAGTCACCGTGCCGTTGGCGGGGTTGTAGAGCTTGACGAGCTTGTCTTGGCCGCCGACCGCGATGAATTTGCCGTCCGGGCTGGCGGCGACACACGACACCGGCGTGGCGTGGACGATATTGCGAGTTTCCTTGCCGTCGGCGCGATTCCACAACTTGACGGTGCCGTCGGAGGAACCCGTCACGATCACATTTCCCGCGCCGGTCAACGCCAGTGACGTAATGCCCTGAGCGTGCCCGGTGACCGTCTGCATGTCGGGCTTCTCTTTGTCGGCGGGCAGCAGGCTCCAAATCTTGATCGACTTATCCGCGCTGCCGGACACGAGGCCGTTGTTGTCCGGTGTCCAGGCCAGCCCGGTAACGGCTCCGGTGTGGCCTTTGTATTCCGCCAGCATCTTGCCGTCCGCGACGTTCCAAATTCGGATCACGTTGTCCGCTCCGCCGGTCGCGACTTGAGCGTTGTCGCCCTTCCAGGCGATCGACGTCACGGCCGAGGGATGCCCGATGGTCCACACGTCGGCACCATCGGCGAGCTTCCACAGTCGCAGCGACGCACCGCCGCCCGTCGCGGCGATGAGCCCGTTGGGACTGAGCGCCACGGCGGCAACCGGTTTGGTGTGTCCCTTTTGTTGGCGAGTTGCGGTCGGGACATCCCACAGCCGCAGCTTGCCGTCCGCACCGACCGACGCGATCTGGTTGCTTTGCGGATGCACGGCGAGTCCGTTGACCGAGCCGGGATGGGCTCCGACATGCGCGACGACCGTACCTTTGACGAGGTCGATCGTCGTGAGAATTCCGCTGTCCGTGCCCACGACGGCCAGTTTGTTGTCAGCCGACATCGCCAGCGACTTCACCACGCCGGGCAGATCGGCGGCCAACAAACGCACGCCGTCTCCGTTGAACAAGCGGACGGATTTGTCGTCCAACGCGAACAAGACCTGCTTGCCGTCGGTGCTCGACGCGAACGCCGTGATCACGCCGTCCACCTTCGCGAGTTGCGTGCCGGAGGCGATTGGCAGTTGCCACAGTTTGATCGTGCCGTCCGCGCTGCTGGTGGCCATCTGCGGATTCGCTGGATGAAAGGCCACGCCCGTGATCGCGGCGTCGTGAGCGACCACGCTGCCCTCGACCGCGCCGGAGGCCGGATTCCAGACCGCCAGTCGACCACTCGCGTCACCGGTGGCCGCGCGTTTCCCGTCCTTCGCGATGGCGACGGCTTGAACCGGCTTGTCATGCCCTTTGAATGTTGCCGCCGCCGCTTTGGTCTCGAAATTCCAGACGACCGCATCGACGCCCTTGCCTTCGACTTTCGCGGCACCGGCGAGGACTCCGATTTTCCCGTCGCCTGACAACGCAACCAACGAGCCCGGTTGATTCTCGTCGCCCAGCACTTGCGGAGCTTCCGGCAATCGCCACTCGCGAATCGTGCCGTCAATTCCAGACGTCGCAACTCGCGGCTCTTTCGGATGAAAGGCGATCGCATGCACAATGCCTGCATGTCCCTGGATCGCAGCCAGCGGGCTCCAATCCTTCGCATTCCAGAATCGCAATTCGCCGGTGGCGTTTCCGGACGCCAACACGCTGTTGTCTGCATTCAAACGCAATGCATTCACCGTGCCGATGTGGCCAGCCAGCTTCTTGGCCTGCTCGCCCGTCACGCCGTCGTAAACCAGCAACGCCGCGTCCGCCGCTCCGGTGATGATCTGCTTGCCGTCGCTCGTCACCGCCAGCCGTTGCACGGGTTGTGCGTTTCCGGCGAGCGTCTTGTCCGGCACGATCGGCAGCGACCAATACTTCAGCAGCCCGTCGATGCCGGTCGAGACCAGCACCTTTTCTTTGGGGTGATACGCCAATCCGCTGATTCCGCCCGTGTGGGCTCCAATGCTGATCGGGACGGCAGCGACCTTGGCTCCTTCTTCGGGAGTTGGCACGATCGTGATCAAGCCGGTCACGTCTCCCACGGCAATTTGCTTGCTGTCCGCCGGCACGGCCAACTTCTGCGGCGGCTGCGGCAAGGCTTTCCATTCTCGAATCACTTTGCCGTCCGCCAACGACCACTGCTTGACGGACTTATCGGCACTCGCCGTAAACGCCGACTTCCCGTCCGCACTCAACAGCACGGCTGCGAGTGGATTGGAGTGCCCGGCCAACGGCTTCGGCGGCCCGGGAATCTTCCATCGACGCACCGTGCCGTCCAATCCGGACGTGGCGACTTCGGCGTCGGTCGGATGAAACGACAGTCCATGCACCGCACCGACGTGTCCCGCGAGTTGTCCGATCAACGCCCCATCCGCAGCCTTCCAGAACTGGGCGATCCCCGAATCGTTCACGGTCGCGACGATCGAAGCATCTGCGTTCATGCCGACTTGCAGCACTTTGCCGGGATTGTTGGCGAACTCGCGAATGGCCGCGCCGGTTTCGGCGTTCGACAGAATCACGCGGCTGTCGTTGCCGCCGCTGAGCATGAATTTGCCGTCCGCAGATAGCATCACGGATGTTGCCAAATCGTTGTGTCCCGGCGACGCACCCACGGGTTTCGGCG
>JAQBZS010000252.1 GCA_027622115.1 Planctomycetota bacterium
TTTGCTACTTCTTGTAAATTAGTCTCGCTGGGTTAAGGACTAGGATGTTTTGAATTGCGAGTTGCCTTAATGGGCGATCAGCCGCAACCGTGCAGGGTCCACGATCATGCGATTCTCGACGAGTCGGCGTCGAGGAACTTCAGTTGTCGGTGGTGGACCGTCCGTGGGTGTTCTCGACAGAAAGGAAATGTCGAGAACGCCCCCCGGAATTCTGGCGGGTGCAGTCTGGCCCCAAAACTCTTTCAGGGCCATAACCGGGCGGGCGTTTTCGTAAATCAGATCGCGCACTTTGGCCATCTGCGCCGGGGTCTGAGTGGGCGTTGAGAAGGTGTTTCCCCAGATCAGTGCCGCAGCTCCCGCCACATGGGGGGAAGCCATTGATGTTCCGCTGAAAGTGTCATACTTGTTGTTTCGGACCGTGCTCAGAATCTGGACCCCAGGCGCCCCGATGTCTACGGATTGCTTCCCATAGTGACTGAACGAGCCACGCGCATCGTTCTCGTCGATCGCTCCAACCGAAATCACATTCGCCTGGCGCAACGATGCCGGATAGTATGGCCGCGAGTCATTATTGTTCCCGGTTCCACCAGTATTTCCCGCAGCGGCGACAAACAGGACACCCTTGCGCTCCGCACGAGCAACTGCTTCGGACAGTTCAGGCGATGTGTCGGGACCAGCCCAGCTGTTGTTGAGGATGTGAGCCCCATTAGCGACCGCCCAATCGATGCATTTCACCGCGTCGGAAGTCGCTCCGGAGCCATCTGGCCCCAGGAAGCGAAGAGCCATGATCTGCGTCTTCCAGCTCACGCCAACCACGCCGACTCCGTTGTTTCCAATTGCGGCAATTGTGCCTGCGACATGAGTACCGTGGTCCTGCTCGTCCAGCGGATCGTCGTCGTTGTCATAGAAATCGTATCCATGCTTTCCGCCTCGAGACCACATATTGCCCTGCAAATCGGGATGTCTGTAATCGACCCCGCTGTCGATGACGGCCACGATGATTTTTGTTGAATCATGAATACGAGGCCAAACTTGTGTGGCACCACACTTCTTCATTCCCCAGAGCTTGTTTAGAAACGGATCGTTCGGGGCGGAGTCACTAATGGATGGCGAAACAACTCCGGCTGCTTCGATCTGCGGAATGGACATAATGTAGTCAGGAGCTACATGGGCCACCGCATTATCGGCCAACAGCGTTTCAACAGTACTTGCAGTCACAACTCCTCGTGGTTCGACGATTAGGAATGAGCCACGTTCGTAATCCTGAATGACGTTCAGCCCGGCGGATTTGAGTGTTTCACCCGACGGCTTCTTGTCCTGGTCCGGATAGCTGATCAGGAGACGAGTGTGTCGCATCTCGATGCGCGGAATCTGCGTGTCAACACCGGTGGCCATCGTACGCATGGCCTGCTCCTGCCCAGCCGGAACCTCATACACTGCTCTTCCGTCTCGACACATGCCCATGTAATGGGATTTGGCGTGACGGACGAGGACCAGTTCCGAGGAGAGCCGCTGCTCCGACCTGCACTTCGCTCGCAGCCGATACCTTTCTGCAAACAGAGGCTGGCAAGTGCCGACAATGACGACGCAGGCCAGGATCAGGAACCGATACGTTCGCAGTTTCATGGGGTCCTCGACAGTCTCAATCGAACGATCGCTCATCAATGACAGTGTCGTCCAGAGTGTCCGGGAGCCACTCAACCGGCCTCACTTGAGATTCGCGGATGTCGCAGGAGATACGAATCTTGGGACGCTTCCTGGATGAGCTGCCTTATGGTCGACGGTAGCTGAGAGAGTCAGTTCGGTAAATGTCATTTCACGCGAGACAACGCCCCGTTATGTGAGTAAACCTTTGAAGGCATTTTGAGGTAACGACCATAAACCCAACCAATCGGTGTGATTGGGTGTGATTGCACCGGCACAATTGGCCTTTTGCTGTTTTGAAGATCGGCATATATTGCCGCCCCTCTCCCCACTGCGGTAAAAGTCGCCACACATTCCGGCGACTGCCCTCTACTGCCGGGACACCTCTCTCACAGTTGTGTCTGGATCTCAGCGACTCGCCTCCTCCCGGCAATTGCCCTGGCTGGTTACGTCGACTCCGGACTGCAACCTCATTCTGTTGCCTCGAACACCATGAAAACATCTCTACAGCAATTGCTGATGGGACTGGGTTGCTGCTGTGCGCTCACTCAGCAGCCTGGGTGCATGCCTCTGGCCGGAACGGGAACATGCCCGACTTGGAACTGTCAGCCAATTGGGATCTCTAACCCTCAGCCCTATCCTGGTGCGCCTCCGTGTCATCGGGTGGGGTATCCTCCATTTCCCGGCGGTCCAGGCATCCCGATTGTGATGAATCCCGATCCGTTTCCCGGCGGGGCACAACCCGCACCACCGAACACACCGATGCCGAGTCCCGGTACCACACCAACGATTCCCATTGCGTTTCCAACACCAGCGCCGACGCAACCTAAGGACGATACGACCGACTTCTGGAGTCCATGGCCACTTCCTCCGCGCGGCAATCAAATTGCTGTTCGCGGCGTGGGATTTACCGATGAAGGCCGTGACGGCATCGTGACGACGCGACGCTTTCGACCGAGCGGTCTGTACGGCGTGGTTAGTAGACCTGGCGCAAACGGGCTTCGCCAGCAACAACAAATTCAAGACACCAGTGCCGCAGCGAGCGAAGATGTCAAGTATCGCGGCGGCAGAACCATTCGCAACCTCGCTTATGTCAATCTTTACATCAGCGGCGACATCGAGTGGCCTGCGGTAGATGTTGATCGAATCGATGGCAGTCTGTCAGCGGCGATGCGCGACGAACATTTGAATAATGTGCTGTTGCAGTACTATAACAATCAGCCAATCAGTTCCACGGCCTTGGCGTCGCACCCTCTTGTGGGCTATACGCCAAAAACAGTAACGCGTGGCGACATTCAGAACTATATTATCTTTCTTCGCCGACAGGGGTTTCTTCGGTCTTTTGATCTCAAGAATACGGTCTTTAATTTCCTGCTGCCGCCTGGAACTGTTCTCTCAACCGACAACGCTGCTGCGAATACTCAGACATTCGACACTCGCGACATGAGTCGGGAACCAGATGAGGTCGACTCCCTGGCAGGCCTTGGGGGTTATCATGGATCTGTTGTGAACGCCAATGGTGAAAGAATCTATTATGCGGTGGGTGTTTATTCACAACGCTTTGCAAATGGAACCACAAACGGCATCCCCGTGTTCAGGGAGCCATGGAAGAATGTGGTAGCAACACTCTATCACCAACTGGTTGAAGCCCGGACGGATCCGGATGTGGAAGATGCGGTGCGACAATCCTCCGATCTGAATGCCGACCGCAACCTTGGCTGGGTCTCTGACTCAGGGCTCGAAATCGGCGACATCCCGCTTCGTGCGAACGTTCCAATCACGAGCGTGGTGAGAGAAGTTCCGCTGGCCGATAGAAGCGGTACGGTGCCGGTTCAGTTGCCGTATTCCAATTTCGTTCACGGCCCCGAAGGTCCAATCCCACAACCGCACCCACTGCCGTCACAGTGAGATAGCATCCGAGGCATTCGAACCCGCTGCACGCGCGACGTCGAAGCCTACTGGAGTGCTCCCGATGCCTGCGGTAAAGACGAGTACGTCAATGCCCAGGGCGAGTTGAGCGCGGACCACACGACCGCGAAGCGAAGCTCGTTTAACCGCAGTGCCCAACGGGCCGCGCGTGTCGGCACGTCGAAAACGCGCGGCGTGGAGTATAAGATTCGCGATGACCGAACAAATTGATCTGACTGGCACCACGACACGACACAACGCAACAAGGAATCGAAAACATGTCCAACCGTCGCTTGATCACTGTTTCGCTAATTCTGCTGGTTGTGGGACGCTCTGGATTGGCGGCGGACATCGCCGAGTGGCGCTCATGGCGGGGGCCGTTGGACAATGGCAGCGTGGAACGTGGCGACTATCCGCATGAATTCGACTCCAAGAATTACCTGTGGAAAACCGAGCTTCCAGGCAAGGGTTGCTCCACGCCGATTGTGCTCGACGGAAACATCTACCTGACTTGCCCGGCGGATGGTCGTGACGCGCTGCTGTGCTACGACCTCGGCGGTCGGGAAAAATGGCGAAGTGTGTTTGGCAACGAAAACGCCGGTAAACACCGCAACGGTTCGGGCAGTAATGCATCGCCAGTGACCGACGGAAAAGCTGTCTTCGTGTACTTCAAGAGCGGCACGTTCGCAGTTGTCAAACTTGATGGAACGGTGCGATGGAAGACTGATCTGGTGAAGCGGTATGGCAAGGACACGCTGTTCTGGGACCACGGCACGTCGCCCGTGTTGACCCAGAAGCACGTCATCATGACTCGCATGCACAAGGGCGAATCGTGGGTGGCGGCGTTTGACAAGACATCGGGTGAAATCGCATGGAAGGTCGCCCGCAACTACACGACTCCGGTCGAATGCGATCATGGCTACACCACGCCGCTTGTGATCCAGCATCAGGGTAAAGAATCGATTCTGGTCTGGGGGGCTCAGCACTTGACCATCCACAACGCCGCCGACGGTGAAGTGTCATGGTCATGTGGAAACTTCAATCCCGGCAACAAGAAATTGTGGCCCGCCATTGCCACGCCGGTCATCGTGGGTGATGTCGCGGTCATTGCATACGGTCGAAACGATCGAGGCATTCCTCGGTTACATGGCGTGAAGTTGACCGGAAGCGGTGATGTCACCGAGACGAACCACGTCTGGCAGCGCGACGACGTTGGCACCTTCGTCCCAACTCCGGCGGCCTACAAAGGCCAAGTCATCCTGGTTCGTGATAAAGGCGAAGTCGCGTGCATCAACCCGGCGAATGGCAAGACTGTGTGGGAAGCGGCGTTCCCGAAGCATCGGTCGAGTTTCTATGCCTCGCCACTTGTGGCGGGCGACAAGCTGTATGCACCTCGCGAAGACGGAACGGTGTTTGTGGCCAGCATGGCGAACGGCAAGTTCGAACTGCTGTCCGAGAACGACATGGCCGAGTCCGTGATTGGCTCGCCGGTTCCCGTGTCGAACCGCATTCTCATTCGCGGGGTTCAGCACTTATTCTGTGCGTCAAAGTAAGGCTGTCACAAACTGGTATTATGTCGACGCAAACGAATGTCGGACTTCGTCACGCTAAGGGAACCTGCGGATGTCTTACGGAACCAATCGGCACGGCGAATCGGTCGCTACCGGTGATGATTTCACCAACACGGGTCGGCGGGGATGGCAGTCGCGTGCCGAAATCAAGCAGACGCATCCCGGAAACAACCGTATTGTGAACGATGCGACACTTATTCCTCGGCCGTTCCGGTGTTCAACCACGGAATCGACGCATCACGTTGGCGGTGATCGCCGAAACACCGTCATCCACCAACACGCAGGCCGGCCACGTGATGGAGCCGACGGAAAAGACTTCGCCGCCGCTCGCGGTTTCAAAATGCACGATCTCGGCACCGCCATTGTCGGGATTGAGTCCCTTCGCTAAAGCCCGCGCGCCGGCCGGTGACTGCGGCGTGATCTTGTCCGTTTCGTGCCCGGACGCGCCGCCCGGTATGCGTTGATGCAGACTGTTGCGACCGAACGTGTCTCCGTTCTTTAGACCCGTGCCTTCGAAACACCAGTGCTCGGCATCCAGCACTTCATACGGCGCTCCAGTCATGATGCCGGCAAACGTGAACGCCACGCCGAGCAGATTCGCTTCCGATTCCTGACGCTTATCGAAGCGGCTTTCGTATTCGCGACCGTCCGCTGCGTACTGCGGTTCGGAATGGCTCCATCGCGTGTTCTGGTACACGACGCGATGCTCGTCGAGAAATTCGATCTCGCAGTTCAAACCGTTGCCGCCGAGATAGATCAGTCGTCCGCCGCGTTCAAACACCCAACTCTTGAGCCGGAAGTACATGTCCTTGGACCAATACTCGGGATGCGTGCTGATCACCAAGGCTTTGTAGTCGTCCAGCGGAATTCGATCGAAGTGGAATAGCGATTCACTGTAGAGGTCATAGTCAAAGTCCTGACGTTCCATCCAGCCGAGTAACCGCCACTCGGCGGCTGCCATGTGGCAACCTTGGCGTCCGGCGATCGGGTCGGTGATCTGTTCGTGTTCATCAACGTGGTTGTAGTAATCGGGCCGATCCAGCGAGAGCGGCGCATAGCGGTCCGAGTCGTAGGTGCGATGTTCCGCTTCGGTGTATCTCGCGAGTTCCAAGCGGGAATTCACGGTCGGCGTGGGCGGGAAGCAGTCGGCGTGGATATAGTTGCTGCGACCGCCGAAGCTGTTGTACGCATTCCAATTAATGTCCGACGCCAACACCGCCAACGTGGCTTGCGGTCTCTGGGGAGCCACAACCCACGGAAACGAAAAGAACTCGCCGGACTTGCCGCGAGCATGCAAGAAATACAGCCCGGATCGTTCCGGGGCCTCGATGAATTGACTAAGTCCCTTGGCGTGATAACCGTGCTTGTTCCACTCGACGCCGGTCCGCGTGTAGTCGCCGTCGGGCGTGATCTGCATGGTGGCTCGCGGACCATGTTCGTCGAACGTTCCGATCCGCTTCACGAATTCCTTGTCCGCGCCGTAGCGCCATAGTTCGAGTTCGTATTCTTCGACGGCATGCACGCGGAATTCGGAGCGCGCCCCGGATGCCACGCACTTCGGCCACATGTATCCGTAGAGCCGGTCGGACAGCAGCCGAAAGTGATACGGCGTGCTCGGATCAACGGTCATCGTGACGATTTTCGAACCGTAGCCGTCCCGACCGAGAACGACCTGATAGTCCCCCGGTTCGAGTTCCACATGCACGGCTCCCGAAATCGTCGACCGAGCCGTGGTGACGGATCCATGGCAACGAAATTCAAACAGGACCTCGGGGATGGCAACGTAGCGCTCGTTACTGACAAAACCAACCAGCATGATGGGCTCCCGTGTGGTGCAACGCGAAAACTTGCTTCGACGGCACTACTTTGCCGCGCATCGTTGAAAATACAAGCGCGGAGCGCGGGCGCGACGGAGCAAGACAGGCACAGTCGGTGGTTTGGCATTTGAAATCATCACAACCTATCTTCAGTCGGAAATTCTGAATCCATCACTCGTTAGCATGGTACTACCACTTGAGGCGAACAAACCGGTCAACGTTCGGCAATTGGCGCGGGTTTGTAAATTCAAAGTCGGTAAACGCAGGGTTGACGTAATTTCGCTTTCCAAATTCTTGTCCGTCGATAGATTTGGAACGACTGTAAATGGCAGACCATGATTTCATTGCTTTCGGCGGTCCGCTGCCGACTGAATAAACGCGAGCAAGTCGAGGATTTCGTTTCGCTTGAAAGTGTGGAGCATGTGATCGGGCATCATCGAGCGCACTGAATTGTGCCGCTCTTCCATGCCCACCTTTGAAACGCTGGCGACTTCTTCCGGTACGAGTGGGTTTGAGACAACGTGAATGTTATCCCCTTCGTCCTTCACGACGAACCCAGCCACGACTCGACCGTCCTTCATGACAAACACATGCGTTCGAAAGTCCTTATGAATCTCACGCGACGGTTCCAGAATGTGCTCAAGCAGTTTCGAGCCCGTGAATCGTTTCGCCAGGTCGGCGACATAAGGGCCATAGGTCGCGCCGTGTTTCCTGGTCAGGTGGCATTGGAAACATCCGGCAGTTTTGAAGATTTGGCGACCGAGTTCAACCGATCGTCCCGTCAGGTCTGCTGCGTCCTCCGCGAAATCTTCGACCTTCCATCTTTTTACCAACGGTCGCTGCGTGGACTCGCACCAATCCATAAAGACTGCGGATTGTGCCGCTTTGCGTTTCGTGATTTGTTTTATCGTTTCCCCATTCGACTTCGGCTTCACCGAACTTTCACTCTTTGCCGAGTCCGCATTGGACTGGCCGCACAGTGGTACAACCGTCGCGGCCATGATCAACACAGTTAGACTAACTTTCACGGTGCTCTCCCACTTGAGTTTGTCTCGGGTATTGAATTGCAATGTTCCACGTCGTTCTCACTGAGTAATCAAAGTTCGCGTGCTCAATGGCAAGCAGTCTTAGGTGACTCGCAACAGATTATCTAGTCTAGCCAACCAGATGCTAGAGCCTGGTGGCTGATTTCATCAGCCGCTGGGCGATAGCCGAATGGCCCCAGAGTTGTGAGCGGCACGGCGTGGATCAGACCACGTCCGACGAGGAAGCCGTGCCGGATCGCATTCGTGTTCCCCGAATCGCTTGTCTTTATCGCGGCGACGTACTCCTCGATGCGGGCTCGAAGGCCGGTGGGGAGATGTTGGTTGAGTTGGTCCCGCGCACGGTTGGTGAGATTGGTATGCACGTCGCACCAGAATGCTTCGAGCCACGGATTCATCCCAGGAATCGGGTTCTCTCGCATGAGAACATCCTTGAAGTCCAAGTTCAGTTGACTGTGAATTGTTGAACCCGCAGTTTCTGGACGAAACTTTGGCTGCTTTTCGCCCGCTCGACGCACCCTACAGAAAGTGCATTTGTGACCTACGAATGTCGCATTACTTCTCCACGCGGACGAAATTGGCTCGTTTAACCGCCGTGCCCAACGGGCCGCGCGGTATCCATGTGCCG